>CAYGHY010000136.1:0-7885 GCA_964349435.1 uncultured Oscillospiraceae bacterium | reverse complement strand
AGGGTATCCAAAGGAGCCTTACCAACAACTTCTAAATGAAAATTTTTCAAAACACTTGACATAATTAAATTCTACTTGTTATAATATATATTTTTTTGACAAGCTGTTCTGTTTGTGATACAATACTTAAAACAGAAGATGAGGTGATTCAATGGCAGAAAAAAGTGACCTGTTTCAAATTAAGAAGAATATTGAAACTTGTATTGGTGAAAAAGTTCAACTTAAAGCTAATAAAGGCAGAAAAAAGTCATTTATTAAAGAAGGAGTTATAGAAAATTCCTACCCCAGCATCTTCATCATCAAGTTTGAAAATGATTACGAGACAACGAGGCGAGTTTCCTACAGTTACACAGACGTTCTTACAAAAGCCGTAGAACTTGTAATTTGCAAGGATGACAAAAGAATACGCGTCAGCTGACGATGATATGAATACATTCTGTATTGTCTGAAAGACAGCCCAATCAAACGATTGGGCTGTCTTTCTTATGGTGCGCCCAGCATGGGCGCCATCTTACGGGTGAAAGTCCGCTATGGACTTGGCAGTGAGAACCATTTTTTAGCAGTTATCATGATGATTGTCTTTCCTATGTCAGCGGGGCTGCTGAAACAAACAATTCCGTCTCTGCACTTAGCCAAAAATACGCAGGATATGATTTAAGCAATGCGAATGTAGCATCAAAAATCTTTTCTAATGATTTAGAATTACAAAACCTCGTTAAAGCTTTACGTTAGAAAAAGTTAATAGCGCTCTAATGCAGGCGAAGAATAAAAAAGGCAAAGATAGTGAAAAGTTAAGCCGATATTCATCAAGTGGCGTATTTAATTCAGGGCCGTGACCTTGTAGAAAAAACGAGTTATGCTGCAATGCTTGAAGCATTTGAAAATATGAACGAAAGATTAAAGGCATCTACTTCATTTGGCAGAACAGTTAAACCGGCCGTAGTAAATTTCTCATATCTTCCATGCTCTGAGGTGCAGTTACAAGAAGCTTATCCTTCATAGCATAGAACTCCTTGCAAGCCAATTCCATTTCATTCAGTTTTCTTAATTTTACCGCTGGTCTTATCCGGTCCATTCTCAAGTCTACCCTTATTTCAAAATTCATGTCATTTCCAAAACCAAAATAGCAATAAAAGCAACGAGGGAGAGCATTTGTATACAATGATTTTGTCAAGATTATAGCATACAATGATGTCCATAGTAATGGAAATTAGTGAAATCAGCAAGCGCAAGAATCCAATTAGCGGAGTAAAACATGGATTAAAAAATAAACTTGGTCTCTGTCATGAGCGAAGCAAATTTTCTTAAAGGATAAGGTGAGATGAACAAAATGATTAATGACACAATCTGTATAACTGCTTTAAAGTGTGAATATCTGTTCAATCCTGTCGGTATAGACATTAAAAAACCAAGGTTCGGCTGGGAGATATTATCCTCCCGGCGCGGAACCATGCAAAAGGCTTATCAGGTATTGATTGCCGGTGAAGAAGCCGATCTGGATAAAGGAGAAGATATTGTATGGGATTCCGGGAAGGTACTGTCCGGCAATTCGGTAAATGTTGAATATGAAGGGCCGGAACTGAAATCCAGACTGAGGTACTACTGGAAGGTGCGCATATGGGATGAAACCGATGCCGTCAGCGGATGGAGCTATAAAACATTCTGGGAGATGGGCTTGCTGGATGAAGCTGATTGGGAAGCAATTTGGGTTGAACCAATTCAGGAGTGCACAACAATGGAACCTGCGCTTAACACTTTTCAGAAGCTTGCTCCTGTTCCGCCTGATTTTGTACGGGATTATTCCCTGTTGAAGCCCTGCCAATTCCTGAGGAGGACATTTGAATCGCAAAAAGCAGTTAAACAGGCAAGAATTTATGCAACAGCTCATGGGGTATACGAGCTTGAATTGAATGGCTGCAGGGTAGGCAATCAGGAGCTTGCGCCCGAGGTGTCAGCCTATGATAAATATTTACAGTATCAAACCTATGAGGTAACAAGCCTAATCAATGATGGCGCCAATGCTGTCGGCGCAGTACTTGGAGACGGCTGGTACTCAGGAAGAATCGGCCTGCCCGGTGACAGCTGTCAGTACGGTAACAAGCTTGCGCTGCTGCTGCAGCTGGAAATAGAGTATCAGGACGGAAGCAGGCTGGTGGTCGTTTCGGATGATAACTTCAAGTCATCTGCCGGGCCATTGATTTTCTCAGACCTTTTTATAGGAGAAAGGTATGACGCCCGTCTGGAGAAGGAAGGATGGAGTACTGCAGCTTATGATGACAGCAACTGGCTGGAAGTGGACACTGCCGATTATGGATATTCCGGACTTGTTGCACAGCATGGCGAGCCTGTCAGAGTTATAGAGGAAATTAAACCGGTGTGCATAATTACTACACCGAAAGGCGAAACAGTTGTTGACCTTGGGCAGAATATTGCCGGACGAATCCGGATGCATGTCTGTGGCGCCGCAGGCACTGAAGTCAAACTTGAATACAGTGAAGTGCTGGATGCTGAAGGCAACTTCCTCATGAATATTTTAGGCCGTAACAAGGATCAGAAGGATTTTTACGTGCTGAAGGGCGAGGGAGAGGAAGTTTATGAACAGTTTTTCACATTCCATGGCTTCAGGTATGTGAGGGTAACCGGTTATCCGGGAGAATTAAGCGTTGATCGTTTTACAGGGCTTGTTCTTGCTTCAGACCTGAGACTCTCAGGAAGTTTTGAATGTTCGGATGAACTGATAAACCGGCTGCAGAAAAATATTGTTTGGAGCCAGAAGGGTAACATGCTTTCAATCCCAACAGACTGCCCACAGCGTGAACGTGCAGGATTTACGGGGGACGCCCAGGTTTTTATTTCTACAGCCTGCTTCAATATGGATGTCGATGCTTTCTTCACACGTTGGCTGAGGAACCTGGTACTAGAACAGAAAGAAGACGGTCAGGTACCCATAATTGTGCCTTATTGGAAGAGTTATGACGAAACGTTTTTCCCAATACAAGGGTCGCATACCTCTGCAGGCTGGGGAGATGCTTGCATTATTGTACCCTGGGTGCTTTTCAACATGTATGGCGATAAACGTATTCTGGAAGAAAACTATAACACCATGATCAAATGGGTTTCATATATAAAAAAGGAGGCTGAGGAAGGTATACCGCAGAATATGGAGGGGGAACTGACTCCTGAGCGAAGAGAACGTCAAAAATACCTCTGGAACACCGGGTTCCACTTCGGAGATTGGCTGGTGCCCAGTTTGACTGCAGGCTACAAGAACCCGTTCGAAGCGGCCAACGCTACCAAGGAACTGATAGCGTGCTGCTTTTATGCCTATTGTACGGAGCTGCTTGCGAAAATTGCCCAAGAACTTGGGAAAATGGAGGACATGAAGCTTTACTCTGAGATAAATGAAAATATCCGCAAGGCATTTACAGACGAATACTTGAAGGAGGATGGAAGCTTTAAGTCCCATTTCCAGGGCATCTATGTACTAGCTTTGAAAATGAAAATGATTCCGGATGAAATGCTGGGCAGGGTAACAGACCAGCTTATCAGCCTTATCAAGCAAAATGGATTCAGGCTGGATACAGGATTTGTCTCGATTCCGTATCTGATGGATGTACTATGCGACAATGGTAGGAAAGACATTGCCTACAAACTCCTTTACCAGACTGAATGCCCATCATGGCTGTATGAGGTTGAAAAAGGAGCAACTACTATTTGGGAGACATGGGATGCGATAACCCCTGATGGAAAGGTAAACATCGCCTCTTTCAATCACTATGCCTTCGGTTGTATCGGTGATTGGCTGTACAGGTATGTTGCGGGTTTGGATAAGGATAAACCGGGATACAGGCATATTGTCATAAAGCCGGAGCCGGATAACAAACTTACTTATGTAAAGGCCGGATATCATTCGATATATGGAGAAATATTATTAGAATGGAAATTAGAAGGATGCAAGATGAACCTTCATGTTAAAATACCGCCGAATACAACAGCTTCTATCTGGATTCCGGGAGTTGCAGCGGAAGAGATTACAGAAAACGGAGTAAAGGTCAGTGAATGTGCAGATATTTATTCATGTGCGCAAAAAGGTGATAAGCTGGTACTGGAGATTGGTTCGGGAGAATATGTTTTCATAATACAGTAGCTATCCTGTCGTAGATGACAAAAATACCATCATGGGATTTATATCAAGATACCGTCTTATATCGCCAAAAAGAAAGAAATCATTCTGCTGGATCACAATGAAAAATTGCAAACTATTGATGGTATAGACCAGGCGGATATTTTGGAAATTATTGACCATCATCGGAGCGGGGATATACAGACCAGTAATCCGGTATATTTTAAAATTATCCTGCAGGAAGTACAGCCACACTAATCGCCAATGTGTATTTCGATCACCTATGTCTTAAGCTCACCCTGACTGAAATCAATGGTATTAAGCTGAATTCTTTCATCGACTATTCCGAGTCTCTTTATTAACCTTTTAGTCGAAACAGAACGAACAACTTCTGTTTTTACTGACTGCCTGGAAAGATACCCCCAATACTCGTGTATACGTATTTTCCAAAAAAACAAATGCCACTAATCCCTTTATTTACAAGCCTTGTGGCAATTATCATTATATATTTTTATGCTTTTCGTGATAAACTCACGCTAGCTTAACGAGTTCATTCAGCCTCTGCTTTCAGAGCTCCGATATCTTTCAGCTGCACCGAAGACCTGTGGAAGTCAATAAGCCTGTCGTCTCTCATCCTGCACATCTCACGGGACAAGGATGGACGCGATACATTAAGAAAATCTGCCAGTTCATTTCTGTTCATCGGCAGCATAAAGGTAGTTTGACCGGTGTATTTGTGCTGTTCAAGAAGAAACCTGGCAATCCTGCCCCGCATACTTTTTATCAAAAGGTACTCCAATTTCTGGCTTAGGATCAAAGCCTTCCTTGAGAGAATACCAAGCATGTTCATCAGCAGTGTCCGGTGGCTTTGACAGGCTTTTTCGCACTGTCCGAGAATTTTGTCGGGAGGCACATACATGATAGCGCACGCTGTTTGCGTGATCACAGTTGCAGGCCATTTGCCACTGCCTGAGAAGGCTGCCATTTCACCAAAAAGATCTCCTGGCCTTAAGATAGCTATTATGATTCTGTTTCCAGCCGCGCTTTCCTTAATCACCGCTGCCTGCCCTGACAATACTACCCCTATCCCTTCAAATGGATCACCTGCCACATTGGCAATGTAATTTTTCTCAAGTTTGCGAATTCTGGGCTCAAGGCAAACCAGCAGCATAGAAAGATCTTCTGCGGTCATTTTTTCGAACAACATGCAATTTTCTACAGCGCTGATGAGCTTTTGTTCCATATTTGCCACCTTTTCAGCTATTGGTAACTCCGGTTACCGATTTCATAACCACATTATACTACAATAATCGTGGTATTACAAAAAAGTGGGGTATTATTAACATTATAATTCATGTAAAATAAAATTGGGGGTATTTTAGAATGAGTGACATGTTTTGTTTCCAGTGTGAACAGACCGTAGGGGGAAAGGGCTGTACTAGGACGGGAGTCTGTGGAAAGAATGCCGATGTGGCTAATGGCCAGGACGAACTGACCTGTGCATTGGTAGGTCTTGCAAGAGCTGCGGGAAATGTGAAAAATGCGGGCAGGCAGGCTGATGAGCTTATGCTGCAGGGGCTTTTCACTACTATCACCAATGTAAGCTTTGATATTGACCGCATAAAGGAAATGACAGAGTTAGTGGAGAAAGAGAAAGCCAGACTCGGCGGAGCTGACAATCTGGCTTCCGACACGCTCTGGAGAGGGGATGCCGACATCGTATCACTGCGTTCCACTCTGCTGCTGGGACTTCGCGGTATGGCTGCATACGGCTGGCATGCTTATGTGATCGGCAAAGAGGATCCGGAAGTAACAGCCTGGTTCTATAAGGGCATGAGAACATTGGGCGAAGCTAATACAGTGGATGAATGGTTGAGCCTTCTGATGGAATTCGGTCAGGTCAACCTGAAGTGCATGGCTCTGTTGGATGAAGCAAACACAGGTATTTTTGGGCATCCCGTACCTGCAAAGGTGACAACCAATGTTGAGAAGGGTCCGTTTATCGTCATCAGCGGCCATGACCTCCACGATCTGAAGCAGCTGCTTGACCAGACCGGGGGTAAAGGCATTAACATTTACACACACGGCGAAATGCTGCCTGCACACGGCTATCCACAGTTAAAAAAATATGCGCACCTCAAGGGTAATTTCGGTACAGCCTGGCAGAACCAGCAGAAGGAATTTGAAAATGTTCCCGGCGCATTCCTGTTTACCACAAATTGCCTGATGGTGCCAAGAGCATCCTATTCAGACAGGGTATTCACGACTGCAGTTGTGGCTTACCCGAGCCTTGTGCATATACCGGATATCAACGGTAAGAAGAATTTTACTCCTGTTATCAGTAAGGCTCTCGAACTTGGCGGCTGGCCGGAGGACAGGCATTTCACCGGAATTAACGGCGGCAGCGTGCTGACCACCGGTTTCGCACGGAATACGGTTCTAGGGGCAGCGGATACGGTAATCCAGGCTGTCAGAGACGGCGCAATCAAACACTTCTTCCTGGTTGGCGGATGTGATGGTGCAAAGCCTGGCAGGAACTATTACACGGAATTCGTACAGAAAACACCAAAGGATACTGTTATCCTGACTCTTGCCTGCGGCAAGTTCCGCTTCAATGACCTTGACCTCGGAGAGATCGGCGGACTGCCCAGAATAATGGATATGGGCCAGTGCAACGATGCTTATTCTGCAATACAGGTGGCAGCAGCTCTTGCCGGTGCATTCAACTGCGGTGTCAATGAACTGCCTTTGACACTGGTACTATCCTGGTACGAACAGAAGGCAGTATGCATCCTGTTGACTTTGCTCGCTCTTGGTCTAAGGAACATCTATGTTGGTCCGACTATCCCCGCCTTTTTCTCCTCCAATGTACTGAATGTGCTTGTAGAGAAATTCGGCCTCAAACCAACTACAACAGCAGATGCCGACCTCAAGGCAATCCTGGGATAAGAGCTGCTTGGGTAGGAGAAGTAAGAAGCACAAACTACTTTTATAATATGCATGATGGAAAGGAATGAAAAAAGGATATTATAATAAGTACTTGTGCTTAACTTATACAAAGTGTACTACAACCAGGTTGATCCTGACATCTTATGCTGAACCAAAAGTTTGCGGATGTTGTAATTAGTATCATGCGAGGAGGAATAGAAATGTATTTTCCATCGAAAAAAGGACTAGGTATAGGTATATTTATTTGGTTATTCATGATTATGGGGTTATATATAACTGTTTCGATTGCATATCGTACCAATTTATGGGTTATTCCCATGATGTTTCTTATACCACTTTTTTTTGTTGGATGGATATGGTTTGGAACTGGTTATACTGTTAAAGATGGCAAATTGATTATTAAGTATGGGCCTTTTAAGAATAATATTTATATTAACGATATTATTAGAATACAAAATACAAATAATCCGATTTCTTCGCCTTCGTTAACGCTTGATAGATTAGAAATCATGTATGCGGGAAATAGGATAGTTATAATATCACCGAAAGAAAAAGAAAGATTTATTGGTGAAGTAAATAAGCAAATAATGAAAACAAGGGTTTAAACATGTCAAGAACGCCCTTGAAAGGGGCGCTAATTTATTCTTGACCAGCCGTTTGCTTTTTGCTATTTGGGAAAGCCTTCCCTAGTACATAATCGGGGAATAGGAATTTGCTTTTTGCAGCATAATTATTGAGCTCTATAAGCAAGCAGGTGATTATATGAAGCTTGGGAAATGGATGATGTTTCAGATCAAAGATGTGGACGGCGTA
>CAYGHY010000135.1:0-7887 GCA_964349435.1 uncultured Oscillospiraceae bacterium | reverse complement strand
TAAAGGGAAGTATCTATCAAAAGAACATGATGACATTGCGCACGGATTGATCACTTTTCTGAAAGGTATCAAGGTTGTTGGGAATGCTGAAGTCTCCGGCAAAACGACGTCTTATGAGTTACTGGTTCAAACTCTGGCGCAAACTTACAACCTTAATGTAACAAATACCGCGACAATCTTAAACGGCATTCTGAAAGGCGTCTTATCTTCCGAAGAATTCAACTCCGGATTCCTAGGATCAGGATTTAGGCTGAATAAAATAAATGACCGGTGGACACTTGAACTGGATGATCTGGTTGTCAGAAAGACAATGCAGGTATTTGAGCTTATTGTCCAAAAAATGAGATACCAGGGTGGGCAAGTGCTTCACTCTCCTGCCGGAGGCAAGATCACTGCAATTACAGATGGTGGATCCTACTGGCGGTGTGAACATGATTCCACTGATAGTTTCACTACCGGTGCTCAGGTTCTTTGTCAGAACTTCAAAATAGGGTCTGAACAGCAGAACCCGGATGGATCTACCACTCTACAAGGCGTATCGGTAAAACGATACTGGAGGCTTGTGACATCCTTCGGGAAGGGGTGGTTCAACTTGTCCAAATCTGATTGTGAGCCGGGAAGCTCCGTGCCTGAAGTGGGCGACGATGTGGCGGTTCTTGGCCACAGAAGCGATCCTGATCAGCAATCAGCTATCATGCTTGTCTCGGCCGGCACGAACAGCCCCTACATTGCGCATTACGCAGGCATCAATTCCTATTCCACTACAGGGAAGGAAGTATTAAGGGAAGGCAATTTATCTGGAATTGTTGATCCAGATTTTGGGCCATTGTCGGGGCATGGATTATATTCCTCAAACGCCTTTTTGAAAGGTGTACTTCGAGTGCGTTCCGGCAAAACAGTTGAAGAGACCATTGAAGAGCGAGCAGGGGGATTGGAAGAGCAGATACAGGAAGTTCGTGACAAAAGAGCGCTCAGGATTGAAAAAGTATATACTCCAGGCTACGACACATACAGGGAGGGACAGCAGGATTATCAGGCAACGCTCGGGCTCAGGGTTTACTTCGATGACGAAGATGTAACCTCCACGCTCAACATCAATCGGTTCACATGGATGAGAGTGTCTGAAAACACAGCAGGAGATCCAACATGGAATGAACTCCATGCTAACGCAGGTGCTACTATTGATATTACTATGGCTGATCTGGCGGGTGACACGTCGTTTATTGTGCAGTTCTACGACTTGGCTACAAACCAAACATATACGGAAACATTTTAAATTAAAAACAATATGGGATTATTAGCGCAACATTCTTACACGATCAGAAGGCTGATTGACGGAAAAACCCTCAATTTTATCCTTCAGTCAAACCAGGCTTTGACTCAGATCTTCACGCCTGACCCGGCAACGTATGCACCGAATTACTCGGCTTCTCCGTACCTTGTAATCACCCCCTCCCTTCTGATTTCAGGCGAGGCTGGTGACCAAATCGCAAAGTTGAAAGCTGCCCCGACCTGGAAGATCAACGGTTCTTCTACCTTATCGACATTCACTGCAACTGCTGCAGCTTCATCACCCTATGCACTTACCATCAAGAAGAACATGGATAGCGTGTCGCAGATGGTTGTAGAATGTGAGGCTATCTATGTGCAGCCGGTAACACTGGTGGAAATGCAGGTGAAAGCTACAATCACTTTCACGAAGGTAAGTAACACCGGTTCGAGCATTATTGCAGTATGTACTGCACCAAACGGTACGGTATTCAAGAATGGACTTGTATCCACTCTTACTGCAAAATGCGAGATGTGGAGAGGATCCAGTATAGACAATACCGGCGTAACCTACAAGTGGTTCAAGCAGGTATCAGGAGTATGGACTGAGATCACCAGCGCAAATGCAGCAGGCATCACCGGGTACACCACTGGGGAGATCACCATCCCGGCAGCAGCTGTCTTGAATTACGCAACATTCAGATGCGACATAAAAGACAATGACTCGGGTAGCTCCACGTACAACAAAACCGTCTCGGACTACATCTCATTCGTTGATATGAGTGATCCGTACGAGATCGATGTTGAACTCCCAACTGGTGACGGAGTAGTGAGCGGTGGCTCTACAAAGGTACGGGTGCAAGTCCGCCAGGGATCAACGAGGTTGGACAGTGCATTCTTCACTGGGAAAACGATCAAACACTTCCGGTACAATGCTGCCGGGGCATTTGATGACACCTGGGGCACTTCCGGCTATAAAACAGCTGATGCAAACAGGGAGCTCACAATCACAGATGCGGATCTTCTCACAGGCGCACAAACAGCATTTGGAGTGCAACTGGAAGGGTAATTATAAACCGGTAGCCACTGTTTCGGCAGTGGCTACCATTCATCATTTCATATGTCCTTACTTTCTCAATCAACATATACACTCAAAAGAGTGGCCAAAGAAGGCTACTCGGCATCACTCACGCCCGAAACAATAGCTCTTCCGGCGAATAGTGCTGGGGAAGTGCAGGACTACTCGACCGCAAAGGCAAGATTAAGACTTACCTATAACGGGAAAGAGATATATCCTGTATTTGACAGCAGCCTGAGCAAGGAGATTGATAGTGGGTCAGCTACGATTGGAACGCTAGTAACCTTAAACTGTATCGCATCAATAAATGCAAGTGGGGAAGTGAGCATTACAAATCTCACCTCTAGCGCTGGCTATGTAGATATCCCTATCAGTTACGGTCAATTCAGTACGGTAAAGAGACTCACTGTTGCTAAAAGCAAGCAAGGTCGATCAATAGTATCATCAAGCTACGAGTATGCTCAAAGCACATCTGCAACTACAGCTCCTGAAACAGGATGGGTGACAACACCTCCAGCATGGATCAATGGCCGCTATATCTGGGTGAGGACAAAGATCACATATTCCGAAGGATCTCCCGTCACTACCGACCCCATCAACCTTACCGGGGCAGGAGGGGCGGTAGGCACAGGTATTAATACCATAACAACTGAATTTTATTTATCCACTTCAAAAACAACTCAAACAGGCGGAAGCTGGAGTGCAACAAGACCGGCATGGGTAACTGGAAAATACTTATGGACAAGATTGAAGATTGTCTATAAAAATCCTGCCAGCACAGTCTACACTACCCCAATCGTATCCAGCGAGTGGGAGGCAGTGAACGATCTCAGGACTGAGCTTGTATTGGACTATACTTCAAAGCTTGATGTACTAGAAGATCGGATCGAAGCCAATGTGACCGAAACAACATCTGTAAAAAACAGTGTTACCGGTCTCACAACCCGAGTGTCTGAGGCAGAAGCAAGCCTTACCATACAATCAGGGCAGATATCCAGCAAGGTTGCAAAAACTGATTACGATGCAAACAACGTAGCTGTCAATCAGCAGATATCACTGATACAGCAGCAAGCGAATCAGGTTGATATCAAGGTCGGGAGAATGCGCACCGGTGCAAAAAATCTGCTCCGGAATTATGATATGAGCATTGCAAACATGAAGTACTGGAGCGCAGGAGCTACTCTTGTTACCGAATCAGGAACACCTACCCAACAGCTTACTGTACTAAGCGTTATACAGCCATCCTCAATTACCACTACTCAAGGCGGCGCCGTTTATCCCCCTTCGGCAATCGTGCTGAATATATCTGATGGTTCAACCAGAACTGTAGGCGTATTGTGGGGATCGTACAGCTCATCTACTGTGGGGACATTCACCATCCCCGGGTCATATAATCTCCCTTCGGGGATTACAGGGAACAAACCCGCTGTATCTTTCACATTAATCGTTGGAACAGCAGCGCTTACAGCCGTCAGTGTAGCTCAGCCAAATGGAGTTTCAGTACCACAAGGAGGAACACCTGAACTACCCACAACGGTAACACTGAATATCTCGGATGGAACTGTAAGAACCGTAGCGGTGACATGGAGTAGCTATTCCACAACAACCTCCGGCACATTTATGCTGACGGGAACATACACTCTTCCCTCCGGGATCACTGGAAATAAACCCTCCGTGTCGCTTTCCCTGACCGTAGCCTCCGTGATCACTATTACAAGCATTGTGGCTCCGAACAATGCGACGATCACCGCTGGCGGGACATATACCCCTCCTGCTACAATTACATTGAACCTCTCTACCGGAACAAACCAAACGGTACCTGTAACATGGTCTTTCTATGACATCAACGTACCTGGAGTTTACACATTGAACGGTTCATATAATCTTCCGGAGGGAGTTACTGGATCGAAGCCATCCGTGAGCTATACACTTACGGTTTCAGAACAACCGGTATCCCTGACTATCACAAGCGTTGTACAACCAAGTGATGTATCGGTTGAGCAGGGTGGAACTATTACATTGCCGACAACAGTAACGTTGAATATAAGTGATGGCTCAACAAGGACTGTGCCTGTAACGTGGGGGGAATACTCAACAGGGAGTGCTGGAAATTACACAATCAACGGCAGCTATAACTTGCCATCAGGCGTGACAGGCGATAAACCCGCTGTATCAGTAGCTCTTACGGTGGTTGCCCCATTGACTATTATATCTTGTTCAAACTGGCCATTTAACCAGACTGTTTATCAAGGCGATACAGTCAACTTGGGTGCTGATTATCCTACCCTGACATTTACCCTTAGCGACAATACAACAGTAACCATACCTGTAACGTGGAGTGCTGTTGACACAAGCACTGTAGGCGAGGAGACATCTACAGCATCTTATACTAACCCGCCTGGTGTTACAGGAAGCTATAGTGTTACGGTTACCATAATAGTACTGGAGGTGGCATACATAGACATCAAGCAGAAGTTGATGAGTACTTATGGATATACACCTGCGGATAGAACTGTTTCTGTAGGTTTAACATTAACTGGATTCTATCTTGAAAATCCTGCAGCAGACCCAGTATTCCATAATCTTATTGATAGTTTCGCACTTGCAACTCCTGGAGAGTTCACTATTTATGCTTATATAGCTCGTCTCTACTCAGGTAATCCAGTTATTCGACTTACGTATACTGACGGCTCGGCAGCAACTGTTCAAGCTTCAATGGGTCAATGTAGCCTTCTTTTGTTGCCATCTGGTAAAACTCTTAGCACTGCTACAATTGTAAGGGATGGAGATGCTCTTTTTGTTGGCGCAATTGAAATTAGGAGAACAGGTAATTACCCAAGTTGGTGGCAATGAAAACAGGAGTTAAAATAACGAATGCAAATTACCGGCAGGAGGGTCTTGATCTGAAGCCTGGCACATACACCTACACCGTAACAGTGAGGCCTGTTACTTCTACGCTTACGTTCCGGGTGGGGAATTCATATTTTTATATCCCCGACCTAATACCGAACCAGCTTACGGACGTAAGTTTTACTTTCGACCTTCCTTCCGCCGCTACCACATTCTACCCATCGGTAACTATTAATGACGAGGTGTTTGATCCTCAGCTTGAGGAGGGGACAAATAGCTCCACCAGACAGCCAAATCCAGACGATGCGGAGGACCTGAGGACGGAGGCAGGACTTCGAATCACGGAGGATATGGCACTCCTCTATGCGACGAAAAACGATCTTTCCGCTGAAATAAATACTATTGCCGGTGCGATAGATTTGAGTGTCGCTAACCTTCGTACTGAAATGACATCCGCAATCAATATTAGAGCGGAAGGAATTGAGTTGTCTGTATCTAATCTCAACAGTTCGCTTGCAGCGACGGGGATCAATCTGACTGATAAGAAAATCACAATAACGTCTGACAATACGATATTTCAAAGTAATAATGGAGCCCTGAATGCATTATTCAGCAGCAACTACTCGAAAATCAAATCGAACCTGATCGAGCTGGAGGGCATTGTTACCGCAAATCAGAATTTCAAGGTTTTGGCGGACGGTAGCATCGAGGCGGTGAACGGGAAGTTTACCGGTGTTATAGAAGCCATCTCCGGACGCCTCGGCGGTTTCTATATCGCAGGGCAATCTCTGACCAACAGAGATTCACAGGGCAACTTCTACTCCGATGCAACGATTGTTTTCAGGAACGATCTCAAGAACACATTTGCAGCAATAGGGGGCAACGTACTGCCATCGAGCACGGGACTCCGGGCATTAGCGAGATTACAGAACAATGAAGTTAATCCTTATACTCCGAATTACGCACTAATTGTAGAAGCGGCCAACGGGTCGGAAAACCATGCAATTTCAATGCTGTCCGGATTCATTTCTGGATTAGCAATCAGAGCAAGACAGGTCTCGACCAGTACCTATTTAACCCACGCAGACGTATACGTAAGCTGCTACAACACCTCATCGATTAGTATTTATCTGCCAAGTAATCCTGTTGTAGGGAAAATACTTTTTGTCCGCAGAGTAAATACAGCCGCAATAACGCTGAATGGGAATGGCAAAATAATCCACTGGGGAGCTGGAAGTGGTAGCACCAAATCAGCGGGTGAAGGAATCGGGGATACGGCTGTGCTGATTTACGATGGCCAGTACTGGATGTATAACTATTGGATAAGATCATAGAAACAAATACAAAGATGAAAACGATTGATTTAAGCAAAGTAAAACTTCAAATGGTAGACAGCTCTGAAAAAGAGTACGATTTATCGAAAGAGTTGGCGGAAGTGATCTTCCAAAACACTCAAAGCATACCGGAACACAATTTCGCTTTGGAGTTGTACAAAAACCCGGTGTTGGAATTGTCTGATGAAAATGAGGCAATCATTGAGGTTTACATCAAGAAATACTTCAAGGCATTTGTACAGGTTGCTGTCACAAAGTTGTTGAGCGAGAAATAACCCTTTAAAACAAACAAAAATGGACTTTATTAAGAAAAACAAAGAGACCACTGTAATCTCGAACTACGAAGCGGTCGATGTTGACAACATCTATGAGGCGATGACCTCGAGAGTGAACGGCGTGATAAGAAGCGTGAACGTGAATGTGAAAAAAACAGTCGAAAACGGAACCGAGCATCTGGGTCAAATGTCCATGCAGAATGGACACAAGAGCGTATCTTTCCGTGTTGGAGAGAATATATCTTCACATGTTTCAGCATTCGAGGATTTTTTAACTTTTATCGAAGGAGGTGAAGGCAATGTTGATCCTGCAGAATAAGTGGATAAATCGGCTGATCCCCTTCCCAGGGTTCAGAGCTTGCAACCTTTTTGGTGTGCTCTTCGTAAGAGGAGAAAGAAAACTAAGTGATGCGACACTCAATCACGAAAGGATTCATTCAGCACAGAATGCAGAGGTCATGCTGGCCTCTGCACCCCTGGCTGCTTTGTTGTGGTTTTTTTCAAGCGTATGGGTGGCTATCCTCTTTGTATTGGCATCCTACTACCTGTGGTACTTGATCGAGTGGGCAATCCATTTCACCCGCATTAAGGATGCTCACCTGGCATATCGCATGATTTGCTTTGAAAGGGAGGCGTACGAAAATCAGAATGATCTGAATTATCTTGAAAGCAGGTCCTGGTTCAAATTCTTTCAATTCCTGTGAGAAGATTGGAAATAAGGAGGAGATGAGAGTCTCCTCCTTGTACGTCAGATTAAATCAATACTAATTCATTGTAGCTATAATTCTCTCAACTTCTGATAAAACTTTCTCATAACGATCCATATTTCTTTTAATAAGACCTTTTAAACCATATGGGAAGTAACTATCACTATAGAACCAAATACGAAGATATCCTTCTCCATCTGACACTTCCTTTCCCATATCCATTCCGCTACCTCGATTTTTTTTAGCATACATTTCAAGGTTTTTAAGAACTGATTCATCTTTCAACTTTTTGTTGAAACTGTGAATAAGGAATAATGGTAAATGTTTTTCTAGAACATTATTATTACCAAGATTTAAATACTCTCTGTTAAACC
>CAYGHY010000134.1:0-7920 GCA_964349435.1 uncultured Oscillospiraceae bacterium | reverse complement strand
CAATCCTCCCGCATCGGCGGTTAATTCCGCCGCCTGCTTTATTACCCTTCCCATCTTCTCCACCGCATCCATATTGATCCCGGCTTTTGTGGTTGCAACATTTACCGATGCGCATACCCTTTTTGTAGTTGCAAGCGCCTCTGGTATCGAGCTGATCAGTTTTATGTCCCCCGGTGTAAAGCCCTTGTGCACCAAGGCTGAAAAGCCTCCAATGAAGTTAATGCCCAGCACTTCGGCTGTCTTGTCCAGCGTTTGGGCAAACCTGACATAATCCTCGTCATTGCAGCTCTCTGCTATCATGGCAATCGGCGTAACTGATATCCTTTTATTAATGATGGGAATACCATATTCCTTCTCAATATCCTGTCCAACCTTGACCAAATCCTTCGCATATCTTGTAATCTTGTCGTATATTTTCTCTCTGCACACCTCGCCATCTGAGTGACAGCAATCCAGAAGAGAAATTCCCATGGTGATAGTTCTGATATCCAGATTTTCCTCATGAATCATTTTTATTGTTTCAAGTATTTCATACTTTGTCAGCATTATACCGCCCCCCGAAGTTAAAAATCTAAAGCTATTCTCCTACTCGGCACATTGCCTTTCGGGCTGCTTTGCTGCTATATCCTGTGCATTGAATTGAAAAGATCCTCATGCTGTATCTTAACATAAAGAGCAAGCTCTCTGCCCTTTGCCTCCAGGGTATCCGAAAGTGCATCGAAAGCTAACTTTGAATTTGATACGTCCGTTAGCATGATCATTGTAAATACATCCTGCATGATTGTCTGTGATATATCCAGTATGTTTACATTGCTGTTCGCCAGTATATTGCTTATGCCTGCAATTATTCCGACTCTATCCTTGCTATGTTGGCAGGACCTAATCTTATAGAAGAAAGAGAAGGGAAAAACAATCGATGCTTTACTATGTTCCCCGTTAAACTTTGTACAAATAGTTGTCGCAAAGGGATTAACAATCTTAATGCTATCTTTGTGATTTTGCTGTGTTCTGCCTATGCACTTGTGCAGATCGCTCGTTCGTCGGCTTGTGTTTTACTTGTTTTTTCATTCATATCTGCGTCAAACTGCATAAATTGAATGTCAAGTTCAAATTTGCATCACTAAAAATCTACAAAAAAGGAGCGAATCAATTTGATATTCGCCCCTTTTTGAATCACACAACCCTATGAGTTTATTACTTATTATATGCCTTGTACAAAAGTGCAGCCGCATCGGCTCTTGAAGCTTTTACACCAGGGTATATTCTGCCATTGATTTCCAGTATGATGCCCTCTTGCGCTAGTATCGCCAGATCACTTATCGCATATGGAGCGATATCTTTCCTGTCTGTGAATCTTGCCAGATCAGATGCTGTGCCTGAAGTTACCAGTTTTGATGATGCTTTCATTGCTCTGGCAGTCAACACCATCATATCCTGTCTGGATATATTGTCCCGCGGCCTGAACATATTTCTCCCAGAACCGTTCGCAATGCCCAGTGCCTTTGCAATGCCCAATGCATCATAAGAATAATTGTCTTTACTGACGTCTGAAAAATTGGTGCTGTATTTAGCATTCAAACCCAACGCTCTGACCAAAAGCACTATAAAGTCCTCTCTGGTAATATTAGCACCCGGGCTGAAGGTTGTATCCGACGTCCCTTTTATTATCCCTTTTGCAGCTAGGACCTCTATCTGATGCCTTGCCCAGTCATAGCCCGCAAGATCACTAAACGCCTTGAAAACATATGCAACTGCATACTTACTGAAATGAGTTGTTGTAAAGCTCACAATTCCTGTTGCGGTATTATATTTTCCGCTTGGTATCGGCACAGCATTACCAGCACCATCTATATACCAGACTACTATATTTTCAGGATTCTTAAGCTCCTCTGCAGTTGGTTTGTAAGGGATTGAAACCACAACCGGCGAGTCAGGATTGTTGTATTCAACCCTCTTGCCATCCGCAATTACACTTAGCATTATTACCGGCCTGTCACCAACATTCTTTCTTACAGCTTCCGATAGTGTTGCCTTGTCTGCACTGCCTAGATTTATACCAATTTCTTTTGCAGCACTCAAGCCAGCATTGGATAACATGTTACCGGATACTATCATAGTGCCCAGCTCCGTTTTGATCTCAATCCTCTCCTTGGAGCTGCCTGCTGTTAGGACTGCCGTTGCAACCACCGGCGTGTAAGAGGTAGCGCCTGTCACTTTTGTCACATCAATTCGAATGGTTTTATTGCCATCCTTCCCAATCTCCGCATTCTTAAAAGCATCTGCTATTTCTTTGCTGCCAACCGTCACCCTAGCTTCACCGGTTTTACTGTTGAGCTCTGGTTTTGATGGAACAACAGTTGATGTGGGGATGGGCACCGGAACAGTGATGTCTGTCTGCTCCCTGTCAGTTTTAAACCGCCATGAATTGCTGCTTGAGGATCTATTCCAGTTGGCGTCATATGCTTTTACAGTAAATGTATAGTACGTATCCGGAGTTAACCCGGTAAAGGTGTATTCCAGCATTTGCGTCCTGCCGGCAAGGTTTCCGTCAATAGATACTTCATAACCTGTCACCCCTACATTGTCAGTTGAAGCTCCCCATTTAAGCGATACCATAGTTTGGCTGCTGTGTGTCGTTAATAGATTATTCGGTGCTGACGGCGGTACCGATTCCGGTTTATTTGTATATGCCACACGTGGTGCTTTTAGTCCTTCGGAAAGCACTACTTTCTTTACATCCTCGCCAAGGTAAAAACCTACATGCGGGGGCTGGTTATACGCAACATTCTGCCATGCGATGCCCAATCTGTACAGTGGATCGTGCATTAGCGAATATATCCTGTAATCTGTAGGAATTGTAGTGCTATAAATCCTAAGCTCTGAACTATCTTTTGAGCGCATCAGCACTTCTTCACGCCAGTCTCCCAGAATATCTGCCTGCAGGGTAGCGTTAGCCTTTGTACCGTTATTGCTTTCACAACCCTCAAAGGTTATAACCGGATCTACAACGCCTGTATTTTCGTTATATTTAGTGATGCCTATATCGTCCAGCAGCTCCTGCAGCATATCTCCATCCCAGTAAAGTGCAAAATTTGCCGAGAGACCTGCAGTCCTCCAATTGTTATTGATAACCGAGCCGTCTGCTATACTATATATTCCCGAACCTTTTTCAACGTTCTGTTCATCACCCCATCCCCAGAATTCATATCCAGGTGATGCCGTAATATTAGCTGCGACACCTCGGCCCGTATCTCTTGATGCATATAGTGATGTTATTGTTTCCCCTGTCGCGCCATCATGATACTCCATACTTGCCACATCATTTACTTCATGTACTCCATAGACATTTATGCCCTCGCGGACAGGTTCAAATACCCCCACGTGAAGAGCGTCCCCATGAGAACCCCTTTCGCGTCCCATTACACCGTCCATTGCATATAATACCTTTCCATCATGGTCCAGTGTAAGCGAACCGGCTATTATTTCGTCAAATCCATCATTGTCTACGTCCGCGACTGAGATATTGTGATTGCCGAGCCCTCTATATTGATTGCCAGCAACATTGGTGTCAAATACCCACTGCTTTCGAAGCTTGCCATCAACCAGATTATACGCTACAAATGTCGTCCTCTCATAATAGCCCCTACCGTATACGGCACTTGGCAGCACTCCATCTAAATTGGCTACGGCTGCCAGGAAACGGTCTGAACGGTTATACCAAGTATCTCCCCATGCGCCAGGGTTACCATTTACCGGGAATTCATAACCAATTGTATCAATAACCTCACCGGTTTCACCCTTGAATACGGATATATACTCCGGACCGCCGATAATATGACCTGTAATACTGCCTTGAGTACTCACATAAACTCCGTTGTCCTCAGGCTTGCCTATCTGACTCACTACTTTTGTTATGTCGAGTACGCCATTTGTCGCACCATAGACAGTTGTGCCGTCAGCAGTTTTGATAAGCATCTCGCTCCTGCCGTCACCGTTAAAATCATAAACAAGGAATTGATTATAATGTGCGCCTGATGTTAGATTCAAACCCATATTCATGCGCCACAGCAGAGTGCCATCCAGCTTATATGCATCAAACATGGTCGGCCCTGTTAGTGCAAACTGAGAACTGTCAATTGCATTTGATGGGTACCAGGTTACAATAACCTCGTATTCACCATCGCCATCAAGGTCCCCTGTGCTGCCGTCGTTTACTCTGTATGTGTATGTTTCACCTAATGCATTTGTGCCATCACCCGGCTTTTGCATGGGGATTGACAGATAGTTTTTGTCGGATGTAATCGCTTGATCAATTCCGATAGTGATGCCATCCAACAAGGTCTCTATCTTATACATATCTCTTGCCGTACCTTGAGGATCAACAAAGTTAGTCACCGTTAGAGGTGAACCGTTTAATTTATTATCGTTTCGGTAAATGTTGAACTTGATATTCTTGTTATATTCATCCGCTGTTAATCTCCAGCTTATAAACATCCCATTGCCGGATTTGAGCGCAATAACACCTCTGTCAAGCCACTCAGTCTGATGTTCCCTTGCCGTGGGAGCCAAGCGATTATTTACGTAACAGGTTGCAAATCTGCTGAATGAATTATCTATACCTTCCTTATCGGCAAGTGTACCTTTAAACGTATAAACCCCAGGTTTTTCAGGGTTCCACTGTTCACCGACTACAGTCCATTCCCGGACAGGTACAGCTGCTTTGCCGCCGCCGGCCAGTGAAACTGTCACTTCCTTAGGCAGTCCGATAGAAGCCAGCTCAGATGTTGTTGTGCCGACATATACCTTGTGGTATGGGATTTTGTCTACCAT
Source organism: uncultured Oscillospiraceae bacterium (assembly GCA_964349435.1). Taxonomy (GTDB): domain Bacteria; phylum Bacillota; class Clostridia; order Acetivibrionales; family DTU013; genus CAYGHY01. The sequence goes on along the minus strand of CAYGHY010000134.1, from coordinate 3,090 downwards.
AGAAATGCGGGTGGCAGGAACCGGTATGTTATATGTTCCGAAATTGTCAAGATAAAGGTATCGCCTGTGAATGGTCTGTACCCGTTGTCCCCAGCCCATATTTTATAACTCCGTTTGTGCCTCCGGCTTTTACAAGCCTGAAAATGGGATTCCCATTAGAATCGCTGAATAAAATTTCGCTTGAGTTGCTGGCTGTTGAAACGTTCCCAGGTTTCCAGTCAAATTTTAACAGTACTCTGGAATCTGCGACAGGCGCAGCAAACAATTTTGTCGCAAAACGATCGCCAGTCTGCCCTGTTACGCCAGCTTTCAAAAACTTGTTTTCAGCCTCACTTGCAATTACAGGTTTGATTGCGTCGTTACTCCATGTAAATCCCCATATGGTTGGCGCCTCTCCATCAAATGCTGTCCCATCTATATATCTCAGCCCATCATTCTCAGGTGTTCCACCTTAATGACAACAGGTCCCAATAGGCCTGATGCCACACCTGCCTTGACAATGCTGTTTGCGAGGCTGTTTGTAACATGTATTGCCATGCTGTTGATGCCTTCAATTACATAATCCGTTATATCAAACCCAAAGGGTTTCCAGAGCCTGAAGCCTATATTCTTTCCATTTATATACACTTCCGCAATTTCACAAACCTCACCAAGATCGAGTTCTATTTTGTCAAATGCACCTGCTTTGTTCGGCTCCTCCAGATAAAATGTATTTTCGTATATCACTGTTCCCGAGAAATTCTCCATCGCTTCCCACTTAGTCCATGATTCTAGTACTTCAACGCTAAAAGACCTTATATGCGTGTTAGCCGAATTTTCTTCACTTGTCGTTACTGCTATCCAGTTGCCGCTTATATCAATATCACTGATCGTGCGACACAATTTTTCATTGGTAGAATATGTGTTTAGCGGATTATTCTGCTCAGATGAAGGCGCTATGCTATAAATAATACTCTCCCTAAATCCAAGCTTTAGTGGAATTTCAACATAACCGCCATAGATATTTCTTGTATAAAGCTTATTAATAGTACCCTCCCAAGCATTCCATTCCGCTACATCCGCTGCTTCTCCCATCTCATCTTCTGCTTTAAGGCGCGCATCCCCTTTTATACATCCCTCTCCTTCATTAGTCAGCAGATAGAAGTGTATGCCTCCTTTGATAACATGGTTAACCCTTAGACTTTTATTTTCAGGCTCGATAAGGACCTGCCTTTTGCTGCATGAATCATTGGCATGAATTACATCCTCGAATTTGTCTATTTCAATGATTCCTTCCAGATCGTTGTTTTCAGATGCAATTCCCGTATGCTGCTGATTGAATAGTATTACATTGCCTCCCGTCCTTGTGAATTCAGAAAGCTTCTCCCGTACCTTATCCGTTAATAGTTCAGCATCCTCCGCTATCAGAGTGTTATAGCTCTGTTCCCTTATCTGGAGCCTCCCGGATGAAACCGAACATGACTCTGATAAAAAAAGTGTTGCTTCCAAGTAATTAAACTCAATTTGACTGTGGTAAAACGGCTTTACAATCTCCCACGGCAGCCTGTCTTCAGCACACAATACCGCTGTAGCCGCCGTGTTTACGCTGTCCGTCATCAGCCAGCACAGCCTCTTTATATAGTCAGATATCCGATGATAATGCTTCCACCAAATATTGTTCGGTCCGACATCCGGAGGTCTTTCGGCTTTTCTTGCATCACCGCTGAGAGAATAGAAAAAGGCATGGGGGACGATCAGATTCACACCGCGAACAAAAAGCCAATCAAGATACCACTTCATGTCTCCCGCTGAAAATGACCATTGTACACCATCTAAGCCGCAGCACCCAAAGCATTCATTCCCATTCCTTCTCATACCATAATGCCTGGCGGCGTCGGAAGTGCACTTTCCCATTGTGCTGTGCTGCCCTTCAATACCTTTTTCATCCTCCGGAGCCACCCATCTCCAAACAAGATCTTGCCCGGGTATGTGGAAATATTTCATTAACCCGATTTCATCACTTGCCTGCGGATGTCCCATCAGAGATATCCCATGCTCTTCACACCATTTGGAAATTGGCCTGTAATATGACATTTCAAGCCTTTTGCGTACTGCATTTCTGTAATTATTCCTCTTTATGCTTGTTTTGCCCCCTGTATCAAACCAGAGGGATGGCAAATCCAATTCACTACTGCCTAGCAGCATGTAAAAATCAAGAAAAGCAGATGTCCACGGAATAACATCTATCCTTGCACACCTGCCGACAATATCGGGTTCATCTGTAAACATGGCAATTACAGTGCCGCCGAAATAATTCCCAAGTACAGAATAATAGCGCTCATGGGTTAGTTTTATGAATTTCTTAACAGCCTCCGGGTTTAAAAGATCACTTGATAAAGGCGCTTGAGGCTCTTTGTCATCCTCGCCGAAATGAATACCTCTTATTGTCCCTCCTGTAAAAGTCTGAATAAATAAGAGCACAGACCAATTACTCGAATCAGGAGCCTCGAAGACAACCTCTCCATTTTGTGCTATCAGCTTGATTTCACTCCCAGGCTCAATCTCTCTTTCACTAACCTTTTTTACTGCAATTGCCGAGACAAGGCTTTCACCCTTTAACAGCACCGGTGCAATGACGAAGCTTCCTTCACAGGCATGTTCTTCCATCCTCAACCCTATTGAAGCATACTCAGGATTTCCTTCCGCCACCATTCCGTGAGCTGATCCCGAAGGATACATCCCTTCATCATACAGCACCACTTTCATACCGTTTGCAGCAGCTTTATAAACAGCATGCCCAATGTATGCAATGAATTCGTCAGACAAATATGCTATGTTTTTGGGAAAGCCGATTCTGGGGTGAATAATAAAGCCCGTCACGCCCTTACTTCTAAAATCATCAATCTGCCTTTCAATTTCAGTCTTATCCGGAGTATCGTTCCAGAACCAGAATGGCAGCGGAGTAAACTGATCTTCAGGTTGTAAGAACTCATTCATCATCCTGTTAAATGTTTGTGTACACCTCTTACTATGCAGCATTTTTTCATCTCTTTTCTGATAAGCCTGTTATATACTGATAATACAATAATGATACAATACCAACTCTATAAG
>CAYGHY010000133.1:0-7920 GCA_964349435.1 uncultured Oscillospiraceae bacterium | reverse complement strand
ATATTGATATTGAACTACATATAAAAAACAGAACCAATTATACATATTTTTCAAAAAAGTTTGAACCTATTAAAGATAAATGGACAAGGTATGATTTTGAATATACTTCTTCTTGCGCTGATGATAGTGTTATATTTGAACTGGTCTTGTATGGTGAAGGTGCGGTGTGGTTTGATCAGGTTTCCCTAATGCCAAAGAGTGCAGCAGATGGAGTTTGGGAAGAGGTGGTAAAGTCATCAAAGGAACTAAATCCAAGGTTTTTAAGATTTCCCGGAGGATGCTTTGCAGATTGCTATAACTGGGTTGATGGTATAGGACCTAAGGATTATCGTCCGACGAAAGAGAACCGCCACTGGAAAGGTAATGAAGAAAACAATTTTGGTACAGACGAGTTTATACGGTTTTGTAGAAACACCGGCTGTGAACCAATGATTTGTGTGAATTTTGGATCCGGAACTCCGGAAGAAGCGGCTAACTGGATTGAATATTGTAACGGGAGTATAGATACGAAATACGGTGCTATAAGGGCATCAAACGGATACCCCGACCCTTATAACGTTAAGTACTGGGATATAGGTAATGAGACATTTGCAGAATGGGAAATCGGTCATTGCAATGCAGAGGAATATGCAAAAAAGTACATTGAGTTTTACAAGGTAATGAAGGCAAAAGATGACTCGATTTTTATTTTAGCCTGTGGTGGTAATGGAAACGACCTGTCCCAGGACTGGAACAAAACGCTTTTAAGAACCACAGAAGGACATATGGATTATATTGCACTCCATTGTTATGCACCACAAATAGGTGAAATAGCTATGGACAATAAGACGTTATATTATGGTACTGTTGGAGCAGTAAAAAAGTATGAAAAAGTAATAAATGACACCTATGAATCAATAAAAGAGTGTGCACCTGAAAAAAACATTAAAATAGCAGTGACTGAATGGAATACAATGTTTAATAATTATTCATACAGGGAGCATACCTTAGAAGCTGCAATTTTTAATGCGGGAATGTTGAATGTGTTTTTAAGAAACAGTAATATAGTTGATGTTTGCAACTATTCAGATCTGGTCAACGGCTGGCAGGGTGGATGCATCCGAAGCGATAGAGGTAAGGTATATCTTACACCAAGTTACTATGCAATTAAACTGTTTTCTAATTCCGGGGCGAAATATGTTCTTGAAACAAAGACAATTTGTGATAAGTATAATATTGATAAAGTTGGACATGTAATTGATGTTAAAAACATACCTTATGTGGATATAGTAGCATGCCTTGGTGACGGAGAAATCATTATATTTATTATAAACAGACATTTGGAGAAAAGTGCAGTTTTAGACTTGAATGTTCATGAAGCCAAACTAAAAGGGCATATGTTTGTATCAGAGATAACTTCAACCAATTCATTTGATATAAATACAATGGATAAGGAAATGGTGAAAATAAAAGATTCTGTTGTCTATGATTTCAAATCCGGAAAAGATTATCTTGTATCTCCTTGTTCTATTGTAAGACTAAAACTCCCAATTGAGTAGAAATGGGTTGGGTGGTATAAGCAATTTTGTTTATAAGAATAAATCGTAACGTTACTATTTGTTCTTATAAATGGTTAAATACAAAAAAAGAATGGAGGATGGTTATGTTAAAGAGGAAAAAGATATCAATCAAAAAGGTCATGTGTACGGTTTTGTGTATCATCTTGGTATCTGCTTTTACGCCTCCGGATGTATTTGCTATAGCGCCTAGTATTACTATTGATGCTGGAACGAACGAGGGAGTACTAAGTCCAAATTTGCTTGGGAACATGTTTGAGTGGGAAGGAGATTCCATGAACGGTACCTGGGCAGAACGAGCATTGAACAGGAATTTTGAGATGGATTCGGTTAATTCCTTCAGTTCGCCACTGTATGATCACTTTTCAAATGGCAGTCTGGACCATTCGAAATGGACTCCTAAGGTTATAGGCGGTTCTAATAGCGGAAGTTATTCGGTTTCGGGAACACAGCTTACACTTACAGGCGGAGCTGACAGCCGATATGGCTTGCTTTCTAGGAATGTGCAGAACGCAGTGCTGAAAGATACAACTGTAAAGGCTGAAATAGTGAGTAAGACAGCCTTGAATTCTATGGTATCTATTTACTCCGGCAATGGGGGTAGTACCTATGATAAGTTCATAGAATTTGGTGTGGAAAACGGTGTCCTAAAGGTATATGGAGATGGTATCACACCATGGTCAGGCGGGGCAGCTACGCTTCCTGCTAAACTGGAAATCGTCGCAGGTCACAAAAAAGGGAATTTGCGTGACTTTACTTTCTACTACAACAATACCCTCGTACACTCAGTAGGTAATTTTTCAAACATCGGTGATAACTACCAGGTATTATTATACGGTTGGGGTGACGGCAATACCATATGGGATTCTATATCAATATATCAGAACGACTTATATGATGGTTTTGACGGTACAAGCCTTGACCCGCATTTCACACCTGTAAATCTTGTAGGTTCAACAGCAGGGTCTGTCAGTGTATCCGGCGGACAGCTTACTATTAACGGCTCGGCCAACTGCAGATATGGAGTAATGTCAGACAGAATCAGGAACTCTGCTGTTGACTGGACCGAGATAGAGGCAAGAGTCAATTCATATTCCGGAACGAATGCACTACTTAGCATATATGGAGGAACCGGTGCCGGAGATTTTAGCAAGTTTGTAGAATATGGTGTTGAAGGTGGAGTACTGAAGGTGTTTTCTGATACTGGTGCCGGCAATTGGACGGGTGGAAGTGTAACCCTACCCGGTACTCTGAAGATACAGATTTCTCCTTACTACACAAATGGAAGAAATATAAGATTCTACTGGAATGGCAACCTTGTATATGCATTTTGGCAAGTTAAAAATATTCCAAAGGATGACTTCAGGCTATTCCTTTATGGTTATGGAAGTTCTGTGACTAGATGGGATTACATAAAAATCAATCAAGGACACTTCACCGATGCCTTCGACCCGCACTTTGAAGGAGTGGGGCTACCGGGATTCTGGACACCAAGTACACTTGAGGGAAGTTATGGATCTATTAATTCACAGCACTCTTTCTGTACAATCACAGGTGCAGCCAACAGCCGCTATGGTATCGGAACGATGACCTTCAATGAAAGCGATATAAAACCATACAAGGTGAGTGCATTACTTACAAACTATTCGGGGATGAATGGTCTTGTACATTTGACTACCGGAAGGGCAAGAGGTTCTATGGGGAGCAACTTTGTTGAGTTTGGGGTCGAGGGTGGATATGTAAAAGTATTCACACCAACCAGCATCTGGACAGGACCAGCTGCTACACTACCTGCAAAACTTGACATGTATGTCGGACCTTATAAGACAGGTGGAAGGACTATAACCTTTGTATATAATGGTGAACCTGTATATGAACTAAACAACTATACACCGCTTGAAAATGCCGAGTTTAAGGCATTCCTATATGGTTACGGCACTTCTACAACTACATGGGATTACTGCGATGCATATCCGTTGGAATCTTGGATAGAGGATGGCTATGATGGAACTGCTCTATACTCTTTAGATGACTCTTTAACCCCTGTATCAGGAAAGTACTCCCAAAAGATTCAGATACTATCTGCAAACAGTGGATCAAAGGGAATATCACAACCTGCTATAGATGTAAAATCCGGCAAGAATTACAGAGTTACCATGTGGCTTAAACAGAGCGGACTTACTACACCCATTCAAGTCAAGCTTGGTCCAAATGTTGGTGAAAACTCAGGTTACATGGCATATGCCAGTGGAAGTATAAGCAGTGTTGGGACTTCATTCACAAAACATACAGTAAACCTAGTCTCAAATACAACCGATATCAACGCTAAGCTTTATATAGGTACACAGGGGCTGGGTACATTGTGGATAGATCAGATATCTGTAATGCCGACAGACTCCACAGAGGTAAGCTATGGAGGGTGGAGGAAGGAGTTTGTAGATCGTTTGGTGGAACTCAATCCTGTATCACTGCGCTGGCCTGGTGGAATTATCGCAGACTGGTATGACTGGCGTGATGGAATTGGAAGCAATAGAGACCAAAGGCCTCCTCAGTTCTATGCACAGTGGAATTCTGAATGGCTCTCAAATGATGTAGGTGTTGATGAGTTTCTACAGCTTTGTGAAGCCCTGGGGTTTAAACCGGTACTCAACGTAAACTGGGGTTCGGGCACGGCTACGAATGCTGCCAATTTTGTTGAATATGTAAACGGCTCAACAGGTACTACATGGGGAAGCACCAGAATGGCCAACGGACATTCCCAGCCCTATAACATAAAATTCTGGGAGGTAGGCAATGAAACCTGGGGAGGATGGACGCCTGGCCACACTGATGCCCAGACCTTCGCCAATAGCTATATATCTTTCCGTGATGCAATGATTGTCAAGGACACTACAATCAAATTAATAGCTGAAGGTGGAGATGGAAATACGTCAGATCAGAGTTGGAATACAACTATGATAACGACAGCGGGCACCAAGATGGATGAACTGTCCATACACTATTATTCTCCGCAGGGATTACCTTCAGGCTATAATGATCTTAATGTATATAATGCAGCGGTGTCTGTTCCATTAGTTATAAAGGACAGATTAAAGGCTTCACAGGATGTAATCGCAAATTACTCCAGCGAAGATATCAAGATTGCAGTTACAGAGTACAACGCCATGTATTTCTCTTCAATAGACAGAAGGACAAGGACCATGGAGGCCGCTCTTCAGGTGGCAGGAGACCTGCATGCATTTATGAGCGACCCGTCATTAACAGACCATAATGATTACTCCTGCCTTGCAGAGTTCTGGGATGGAAGTGCTATAAGGCTTGGACAGAGGGGGAATTTTGTAACGCCAAGTTTCCATATATTGAACCTGTACTCAAACAAACGCGGACCTATGAAGGTCAAATCGTCTGTGATATGCGATACCTTCAACTCACCAACTGTTGGGAATGTACCCGCAATTTCCAATGTACCTTATCTTGATGTTGCTGCAACGAGGTCAATGAACGGGACAAAGCTGTATGTATCAGTAATTAATCGAAACAGTACATCAGATTACACAGTTCCTATAAATATTCAGAGCGTAAGCGGAGTACAGTCTTCAGCAAATGTGTATACAGTAACCACAAACAACTATATGGATATGAACAGCTGGGCTAACCCTAATCTAGTACCGCTGCAGTCCTCGACCATTTCAAATGCGTCTACTTCCTTTAGTTATACGGTTCCGAAGAACTCAGTTACAGTATTTGAATTAACGGTATCGGGACTAACCTCTATTACTGGTCCGGTTCTGACCGGCAAGGTAACTACATCAAGCGGTACGCCTATATCGGGAGCTATTGTCACAACCAATACAGGTGCTTCCAGTACAACAGATGCAAATGGTTATTATATGATTGCTGTTCCAGAGGGAACATATACTCTTTCAATAACAAGATTGGGATTTCAGAATAGAAGTATGAACAATGTTTATGTATATCCTTCAACCGGTACCACATGTAACCCTATAAAGATGGTGCCATAAAAGTTTTTCCAATATTACTGAAACAGATAGTTGATAAATTCGGTATACAAGTGGCCCTGTGGAATGGAGTAGTTATTAGTCCACAGGACCACTTGTCATTAATAAGACTTTCCTTCAATAATTTATATCAGAAAGAGTCTTCATTTCAGCTCCGATTTTTTGAACCTCGCGATATCTTATTCTAGTTAATCCATCATGGTCCAAGATTCCATACCAATATTCTTCTACTCCAAAGGTACAAGAACTCCAGCGGGAATATACTATTGCTTCTGTGCCATGAGTGTCGCAAAGGCTTAAGGTAATGTAAAAAGACTTGGAAAACAGGGGCTCTGAGAGATTGTCCCCGCATAGGGGGCCTCGCCAGTGGTTTTCACTGGAATGTCGAGATTGTGCATAGCGTTCACAAATTGAACATCACGGTTTTCATCGTTACTATTGCGGATACACCGAATAAGTACTGTAAAATCGCTGTACGTCAGACCTCTTCTGCTTTTTTCTGTACCATCCGCACATATATTCGATATAGGTTGTGCCAAGCAACGATTGTATCCGCCGGGCAACCCACTCGGCTTCTTCCTGACGGTTGTCAAACCACAGCTTACGCAAGTCCTTAATATTACTGTCAGCATGGAAGGTTATATCTTTTGGCAGCCTCTCGATGGGAATCGTGCTTTGTACGAAACTGTTTGCAGTTTCCACTATCGCCTTAGTAATTCTGAAATTAATCAATAACCTGTGGACAGATACATCAGTATACCGACCTTTGAACGTGAGAATGTTCTGTGCATTCGCACCACGCCAGCCATAGATTGACTGGTCGTCATCGCCCACGACAAAAAGCATGCTAAGATCACTTGCGAAGGTCTTAATAAACTCTTCTTGCACAGGGTTAATGTCTTGGTGTATTTGTCAACAAAGAGATACTTGAATTTTGCTACGGAAGAATCCTTTTTATGAGTTATTTTTTTCAATTCTTTGACTGCAAGACTGATGGCAAAAGCCTGTAGGAAATTGCTTTTATCGGTTAGTGTAATTTATTCTGGTATTACATCCTGCTTTTGGAAGTATTTCTTTTTAGCAATCGTTCCAGCCAATTCTTTACATAATTCTTTCGGGGAATTGATTTTCCGCCTTCTCTGGGCAGAAATTCACGGAGCTGCGTTTGCAATAACTCGTCTGTCCAGGCAGCAGCATCAATTACATACTTCTCACAAAGCTTCTTATGCTGTGCCGAACCCCACTTAACTGACTTCGTCAGAACCCGGCAGCACATTGCCTTGTGCTCAGCCTTGAAACGGTCGTGAAGCTGCTTCACTGCCAGATATGCTATTCTTTCGGATTCATATGCTTTTACACGTCCTGCTACCAGCCCGATCACTGCCACGGCTCCAGTTACCGCTCCGCATGCACAGCCGGATTCTCCCAAGCCCGAACCAAAGCCTGTTGCCATTTTGTAGGCGCTCTCAGGCAAACCAAGCTGATAAACCTCATTAAAAGCTCTTACCACCGCTTCACTGCAGTACAGTCCATTTCTAAAATATCTGAGGGACAGCTCCACTGCCGGCGGAACTCCATTATCCGTCTTTGAACTATCTATAACAGAATCAATGATTGCTTCTGCTTTATCAAAATCTTCAAAGAGCCATGTACTAAGATACCGTTCCCCCGTATCCGGAAAAACAGTTAAAATCCTTTGACCTTTATGCTCAGGACGTTTTGCCAATTCCAACGAAGCCCACAAGGCTGCACCCGAAGATATCCCGACAACAATCCCCTCCGTCCGCGCAAGGGTTCTGGCTGTTTCTCCCGCATCTTCCTCCTTTACTTGAATGACTTCATCAATCAGGCTTGTATCCAATATCGGAGGGATAAACCCAGCCCCGATACCCTGCAAACGGTGTGGCGCCGCAGGTCCTCCTGATAAAACTGCAGATTTGAAGGGTTCCACCGCTACTATCTTTATATTGGGATTCCGCTGCTTCAGAATTTGTCCAACCCCGGTCAGTGTGCCCCCTGTGCCCACGCCTGCAACGAACACATCCACCTTCCCTTCCGTATCACGCCAGATTTCCTCAGCTGTTGTCCGGCGATGTATTTCCGGGTTTTCCGGGTTTTCAAACTGTTGCAGTATAAATGCTCTGGGAATTTCTGCAGCTAGCTCCTTCGCTTTCTTTATAGAGCCTTCCATCCCATCATACGCCTCCGTTAAAACTAGTTCAGCCCCCAGAATGTTCAAAAGCTTCCGTCTTTCGATGCTCATCGTTTCCGGCATTGTCAAAATCAAACGGTATCCGCGAACAGCCGCAACATACGCAAGACCGATGCCGGTATTGCCGCTTGTA
>CAYGHY010000132.1:0-7981 GCA_964349435.1 uncultured Oscillospiraceae bacterium | reverse complement strand
AACAACTGAATACGGACCGACAGCCCGCTGCTCTTGTGGCAGCGGGTTTTTTGATACCAACTCAATCATAAGTGCTTCGATGAACCGGTTCTTTTTCGCCTCCGCTTTGCTTTATTCCGTCAGCGTAATACTGATGTAAAACTTTAATGCATCCAAAGCGGAGAAAGATTTTTCTCGGATGCAAGGAGCAGACGAGGAAAGCGTAGCAGGAGCTACGCTGACCGAGCAGCCGACGTCGCAACCGTGGAAAAGACCCGGCGCAACGATGCATAGAGTTTGGATTCAGTATAAGCTTCAGCTACGCTTCCTGCATTCATCTTCGCGGAGACGAAATATTTACCGGTTCCTCATCGCATTTATTCATTCGTTTTGTAACATTCCAGCCTTTTGGCTGAACACTGGGCAATCAGGAATTTCGCTTGCATTCTGTTTGAATCCATGCTAATATTTCACTTGCGCTCACGGGATTATAGCTCAGTTGGTTAGAGCGCCACGTTGACATCGTGGAGGTCGTTGGTTCGAGCCCAATTAATCCCACCAGAAAAAAGGCTTTGAAAACACTCAGTTTTCAGGGCCTTCCTCTTTCTCTATAACAGCACGATTTTGCGCTACTACCCCTACTACTACCCCTACTGGGATGAAATGCCATTTTCTGTCAATGTGTCTTTATGCATATTACAGTAATTTTATTTTGTAATCCACTTGCCACTAAATATGCTTAAAATGCTTAAAAACCTTTCATGCCGTCTACTGCGCTTAGAGCGTCTCGCATCGTGTTGAGGTTTGTGTGGACATATTGCTGCAACGTAAAGGCAATCTTTGTGTGGCCGATCATCTCTGAAAGTGTCCGAACGTCTACCCCAGCACGGACACAATTGGTAGCAAAGGTATGACGCAGGGCATGGATTCCAACTCGTTTGACCCCGGCTGAGTCAAGACAAGAACGAAGTACACGTCCAAAATTTGAACGGTCTCCTGCGGCCCCGAGTTCATTAGCAAACACAAAGGTGTCCCCCTGCCCAGGAATCCCCCCACTCCAAGCAGATCCTGCTTTAAGGCGCTCCGTTCGCTGTGCGTCTTTCTGAGCTGTCAATAAAGCAGCCATCCATTCTGTAAGCGGAATGGTACGCAAGCCAGCTTTCGTCTTCGGTGGTGCAATAGAAAGCTTATATTTGGGTCCGTCTATCGGCTGATCCAGATCCAGCACTCTTTGTACAGCTTGCCTGACAGTGAAGCAATCTCCCGCGATGTCTTGCCATCTCAACCCGCACAACTCGGAAACTCGCAGACCGGTTCCCAGAATGAAGTGAAGCGCACGTCCAGCCGTGGTGTTCGATAGGTTTTCTGTCAACTTCCTCTGCTCCTCTACAGTCAGGAACTCAATTTCACGCGGGGCTGCTGCCGGCAATGATAAGTGCATAGAAGGATCCTTCACAATGAGATTGTTGATCACAGCCTGCTTCAGTGCGGCTCGGAGCGGTTCCAGTTGCTTCCGAATACTGGCAGGTACTCTGCCAAGCGCTGACTGGTCATTTATATAAGCCTGGATGTGCTCATGTCTGAGTTTTTGCAGCTTATGCCGACCTAGACGAGGTTTAAGGTTGTTTTGAATATTCCTGTAATGTTCCGCCGCGGTACTTTCACGCCATTTCGGCCGGCCATACACCTTGAACCATGTATCAAGCCATACTGCCACAGACATATCTGAAGGGTCTGTATGCTCTCCACGTTCCAGCTGACGCAGTACCTCTCTGAGTTGTCTACTTGCGTCCTCCTTGGTCAAAGAATATAAACTCCTCCTGATCTGTTCACCAGCAGCATCGTACCCGGCTGTATACCGTGCTTCCCATAATCCGTCTTTACGCTGTCGAATGGTGCCTTCGTTGTTCGCTCTTTTAGCCATTCATTTTACCTCCATAACAGCTTTTTTCTTATCTCTACAACGTTTTGACCGCGCCCAGCCTTTATCGTGGTCTTCACAGTATTCTTTGCTTCCATGAAATTTCATGAAGGGAATTTGACATGATTTGCAATAAGCGATTGAGCGTCCTTCCAATACGTCTTGGCCTGTTTCGAAAATGCTCAACATAAGTCCAATCACCGCATCCATCACGCACTCATATTGACGATAATGAAACATTGTTCTATCTGGTTTGTAGTCGATTACAGCTGTATACCTTAGACTTCTTGAAACATTTGTTACGAATTTTTCAATTTCGTTTTCAACCAATATACCTCTGACAGGCAGATAACTTGAGTGATGGAGGATGTTGAGAAGACTCTCATTTTCTCTGTTATCATTCCAGATCAATTTTTTCCACGCGAGAAAGAGACCATACAGAGTTTGTAACCTATAGATTACTAAATCGACACTAAAGCCAAAATACAGGCATTCAGCTGCAAATGGTGAATTAGCTCGTTCATGTTTTTGGTTTTGGAGCAATCCATATTTCTCACATAAATAAACAATTTTCATTATGATTATATCATCTGATGAATTCAGTTTCCCTTCTCCCTCTGGCATAGGCAAGCAAAAGCTTGCAACTGCAAGAAAATCGTCTAGGATTAGCCTTCCATCTTTAACCTCATTCATATTAACCAGTTTATGGTTGATGACATAATGGTGAGCGTAGAGTTCTCTGTAGTACTCATTTGGATAATCATTTGGTACCCCTTCAGATCCAGCACGAATTTCAACTTGCTTATCCAAAGTCTGCTTTAGGATGGTTTTGTCTTCTGGAAGAATTTCCCTTGGAGAGACAAGTGTCTCAACTCCCCAGATATATTCATCAAAAAAAGTATAGATGAAACATGGCTGGTGCTTATATTGAACTGGCATTATCCTCATTGGCAGAAAATCTGTGTGTTTTAATCCTGCAGACATTTTCCCTCCTCCTGATAGAATTGCATGAAACAGATATCGTGACACAAATCTATTGGTTTATGTGTCGCCTGTATTCTAACATGTACATAAGGGTTTCTACAACCCTCAATAAGCACATTTAGGAGGAAGCAACAACAGTGGAAACAATTTCTCGCATAGAAAAGGTTGTGCTCAGTATGGCTGAATTAGCTGCAGCAATGGGTATTGGTCGAAGTAAAGCTTACGAACTCACACATCGCCCAGGCTTCCCAGTAGTTCGTCTTGGGCGGCGCGTCGTTATCCCCGTAGATTCATTGAAGATTTGGCTTGAGGACCAGACAAAAAGTGATGACAATCTTTGAAGAATCCCGATTGATATCTGCAGTTGATGTAGCACGTCATCTGGGAATAACGATCACTCAACGTGGCACCAGATTTTGGGCGCTCTGTCCATTTCATGGCGAGAAAACACCATCTCTGCTGTTCTACACAGATGGCCGATGGCACTGCTTTGGCTGCGGACGTAATGGAGATGCAGTTGATTTCTATGCATCGCTGAAGAACGTGCCCCTTCGTATGGCAGCTGAAGCTCTTGTAAATGTCTTTAAGCCCGATACCACTCAAACTCAAGTGGCTGTTACTCCAAATTTGCTTCCAGCAAAGCGGCTCATGCAAATAGTTGATAGTTGGCTCAATGCAGAGTGGAACAAGGCCAGTGATACCAAGGTAAGAGCGATGCGCCTGGTCAACCTGGAGAATGAAGCACGAGATAGAATCCTTGCAGCAGGCAAAGATTACAAGTCTGGGCATTTATTCGATATGTTGATTGACCAGATTGCAAAAGCTGATATCAGGCTGGAGATGCTCGACTTTGAAGACCCCTACCGGATGATGAAGCTGATGTTGGAGGAGCAAAAGCAAGATGGATAGATTGAAGGAATATTCGGAATTACTTTCTACTCCTGCAGCTCAGAAAATAATCTCCCTGGACAATCAACCAATCTGGCCTGAACTCCCTCAAGGCATAATCCCTCAGGAATTTCCTTTATCCGCTCTTCCTCCTGTAGGGCGTGACATGGTCAAGGCTGTAGCGGAAGCCATGCAGGTACACCCGGATATGGTTGCATGCTTTCTGCTGGGGGCTCTATCCACCTGCATTGTTGGCAGAGGCAAGGTGCTGATTCGGCCAGGCTATGCTGAACCATTACAGATATACATTGCGGTCGCCGCCAATCCATCCGAGCGGAAAAGCCCTGCCATTGCAAAAATGTTTAACCCGATCTACGAATACGAAACGCAGCGTGTTGAGGAAATGCGGCCACTGCTGAGGGATACAAATGCCCGGCTGGGCATGAAAAAGAAGCAACTGGATCTTGCGCAGAGGAAAGGACAGGAAAGTGCGGCTTTGTCTATTGCCTGTGAGATTGAGGAACTTGAATCAATCCGGCCATTCGAGCTGATTATCGGGGAAGGAACCCCAGAAGCTATTGTTGAAAAAATGGCTGAAAACGG
Source organism: uncultured Oscillospiraceae bacterium (assembly GCA_964349435.1). Taxonomy (GTDB): domain Bacteria; phylum Bacillota; class Clostridia; order Acetivibrionales; family DTU013; genus CAYGHY01. The sequence goes on along the minus strand of CAYGHY010000132.1, from coordinate 3,606 downwards.
GGGACGGATCGCCGTGGTATCTGCTGAAGGTGGTCTGCTGGACATCCTGGCGGGGATGTATGCTGAATCAAAAGTGAACCTGGACCCGGTGCTTCAGGGGTATTCCGGTGAACCAATCAACAGCGCCAGAGTGAGTAGAAAATCAAGTCGAATCCAATCTGCAAGTTTGTCCATAACCTTGGCAGTGCAACCGGTGACGATGGAGGCTCTTCTTTCTAATGAACTCCTTGTCCGCCGAGGTGTTGTGGGACGTTTTTTGCTCAGTTACCCGCCCTCAACATTGGGAAAACGTAACTCAAGTCAAGCAAGTCCTGTTCCGGATGCCATATGCACACGATATACCAGGCAACTGGATGCGATCCTTCGACGCAATGATATCTGCTTGACACTATCTCCAGGTGCACTGAGAGTATTTGACGACTGGGACAAAAAAGTGGAGAGCCGACTAAGCCCTGACAACGACCTTGACCGTTTGCCTGCTGGATGGGGCGGCAAGATCCTTGGCAACACAGCCCGAATTGCAGGGCTGTTGTGCTTACTGGAGGGGCAAGGGGACGTAGTCGAAGAATTCACCATGCAGGCTGCTGTGACAATATCAGAGTACTTTATATCCCAGGAAATTTTCCTTTCAGGTTCTGATGCGCTTGTCGGTACCGATGCAACTGAAATACTTCAGCACCTGATACGGAAACAGCAATCTGAATTCATACCATACAAACTTCGACAAAGTCTTCGGTCAAGGAGCCGTTTCAAGAAAGCCGAATCTGTTTACCTGGCTCTTAAGGAACTGGAGCAGGCAGGATACATCAGGCGAATGATTGCTCCTGAATATAATGGCAAAGGCAGAAAACCTGAAGCCATGTTTCAGTTAAATCCAGCGCTGCTGAAGAGAGAAATAAGCGAGGTGTTGGAACTTTGACAACCCAAGAAGCATTGTCCGGCTTGGAAGCCCGCGGTGTTATGATATCACTCCAAAAAAACGGGAAAATCTTTCTGAGGTTTCCACCTGGATACCGGCGGGGAGTACAGGAAGAGTTAATGCTCATGGTTCTGAGATCAGCAAGGGAGGAAGTGGTTACTTGCCTGCGGGTAAGAGAGGATGAACGAAAAGGCTTCTCGAAGGCTGAGCCGATGTTCGGCGCTGTAACTCTTCAAACCAGAGACATCAAGCAGGCTATCCTTGTCGGAAAAGCTGTCAACAAGGGATTGGCAGTATTAGAAGGTCCTGTCATTTATGATATTGATCTGCGCGAAGTTACCCTGCAGTATATGCCGATCATTCCTCCGGCGTGGTTGGATTTACAGGAATGTCAAACAGAGGATTACAAAGAATGAAATTCTATAAGAATCCTGTATGTGTAAATCTATTCTTACTCGGCCCCTCATCCCCTGGGACTGACATTCTTGATTCAGATAACATATGATATATATGCAGGTCGCAATGAGAGCATTAAACAGCGACAGTTTGGAGGAAGCAGAATGAAAAACTCAGCCAAGCAAGTCGAGTTCGTCCGCTTAAAGGCTGAGGGCAAGAGCAATGCCCAGATTGCCAGACTTCTTAATATCAGCGAAAGCACTGCCAGCCGATACACCCATCTGCTGGAAGAACAAATAGCGCAGCACAAGGCTGAACAGCTCCAGGAGTTATACGATACATTCCACATGACACGTGAAGCACGGATCCGGCAGCTGGGTGGCGTACTTACCCGCATCGATGAAGCGCTGGAGCAGGCGGACCTGATAGCGGTCCCGCCGGAGAAGCTGCTGGACATGCGCCTGAAGTACGCAGCATCCCTGAAGGACGAGTACATCCCGCTTCACAGGCCGGAACAGATAGGACAGGTAAACACCGCAGCCGGCGTCCTTCAGGCGATGGGCAAGCTGCTTGTCCGGGTCCAGGGTGGGGATGTGGAGGCGGAGCAGACCACGCTGGAGATGAAGGTCCTGGAATCTATGCTCAAAGGCATCGAACTGGTGGAACTGGAAGACCGGCTGAGCGCAATTGAGAAGACTGTTATGGAAGGAAAGGGCAGATCATGAGATCATCAATGAATAAACGCCTTGATGCTGTGGAACAAAGTTTTGGCAAGGACACCTATATCGTAGTTTGGAGGGGTTTGCCGCCTTACATTGTGGTCGTTCAGCACCTCAGGGAACACAGTAGAGATGAGCCATTCTTGATCAGCACCCCCGAAGAACTGGATACTTACCTTGCTTCTCTGCCCAAATCAACCAATCACGTCATAATTGACTTCAAAGATATACCCAGCAGCGAAGCATTCAACCTGTTTCAATGAGGGGAAGGGTTGCCGCATGCTTGTTTCCTTGCAGAACTGGTTTATTATCATACAGACATCCTTTGTTCAGATGATGGTGAGTCGTACTTTGGAGGATTTTGCATAATGACCACCGTGAAACGGAACGAAAACGGGCGGGATGGCAAAGGCCGCTTCATCAAAGGGAACAAGGGCGGCGGGCGCACAAAGATGCCAGCTGCGTTCAAAAATTTCCTGGTGGAGAAGTCCTTTGAAGCATTGCAGCGGGTTGCCGATATCGTGATGGCTCCTGATGCCACACCCAGGGATGTGATTGCTGGGACGCGGCTGCTGTTGGAATACGCTATCGGAAAGCCCGGAGGAGAGTATGACCGGGAACGGCTTGACCTGGAGAAGCGGAAGTTGGATCTGGTGGAAGGTAAGGATGGGCCGAAGGTCATTCAGATCATCGTTGATCCGGATGCGGAGGATTGGGGGGACTGAGGTATGCGTATCAGTCTTGAATATCATAAGGTGTCGGACATGTCGAGATCACCTGCAGCTATCCTGTTACCAGGTGAACCATCAGATCAATTCAAGCATCACCAGCAAGTGACCGGTTCTACGTTTTATTTCATTATATAGTGGCCAGTTTGGCCGTTTGCAATTATTTTTAGTGTGTAATGTTTCTTTTTCCTGCACCTGCATTACCCTTCGGATGTCTTGCCATGCTTATACGTTATTCTCAGTTGTGGATGACCATGCGTTTTGTTAAGCAGGAAAACGGTTAACCATGTGCATGGATTCAGCCGCCGTCATCTCCCTGCTCCAAGGAAATTGTGAAAGCCAATCAATTTCGAGGTCAATATATTTGTCATAAATGAACAATGTAGTAATAAACAATTCATCATTGACAATTTATGATAAATGATTATCCTACACATAGGTGACCTGGATTCTTTACTCGAACTCAGGAACGCCCAAAACCGCTTTCCGCATGGAGCGTATGACAGTTTTCTGAACTGTGGGCAGAATAAAAATTGCCCGATTCCAAGTTTATTTGTATATTTTGAAGATGAAGCATCAGAACAAGTGTAAATAACCCTCATGACTGGTTTGGACCGGCTTGAGCGGGAACTTGCACAAAAACGTTTTCATTGCCGGGTTTCAAAGCACCCGGTGGGAGAATATTCGATAAATACAGGGGAAGTACAGAAATATTACATAGCGTTTATCGTCATCATACCGGATTCAGAAAAGGAATGATAGATTCTTGAATATCCATTGCCTCCATTGCCTGACAGGGCATGAACACCAGGTTGCGGAGCAGCTGACGCGGCTTGGGTATGAA
>CAYGHY010000131.1:1201-8058 GCA_964349435.1 uncultured Oscillospiraceae bacterium | reverse complement strand
AACACCTCCGCCAGGAAAATTCGCTCATGACTTAAAACCAAAGCGAATTTTTGAGAAAATGCATATTATGTATTATGCATTTTAACTCATTCTATTTATATGCAGATGTGTTTTGCCTAATACTGGAACAGTAAATCCCGGAATAACATATGAACCGGCAATCCGGTGCGGCGATTACCTCTATTGGCCCAACTTTATTTCAAATTTGTCGAACCATACCTTGTCGATGAACTGTTCTGAAGAAAAGAATGTTTTTCTGAAAATAGCCAACTCTCTGGTGTTCTTTTTCAACCAGAGCGGAACAGGTATCTCCAGATCGGTACAAAGGCCAATAAGACACCTCTCAAGCTTATCCCTGAAGTTAAGCCCTTCCCCGTTTTCTGCGACTGACGTCTCTTTAATTAATTTATTTTCAATATAAAGCTTTCCGGTAAGTGTCAAAATGTCGCCTTTCCGCCCTGTCATGTGTCAGAAGAACCGTCCCCTTGACACTTCCCCAGTTTGTATTCTATCGAATCCACAAGCGCTTTCCAGCTGGCATCTATTATGTTGGTGGAAACGCCGATAGTGGTCCATACTTCATTTCCATCGGTGGATTCTATCAGCACTCTAACTCTTGCCGCAGTTGCGGAGGTTGAATCAAGCACCCTTACCTTGTAGTCGGTGAGCTTCATTTCCGAAATACAGGGGTAAAATCTTACTAATGCTTTCCTGACCGCATTATCAAGGGCATTTACCGGGCCGTCTCCCTCTGCTGCGGTAATTTCCTCCTGATCGCCAACCATGATTTTAATCATAGCCGACGAATTACGTTCGATGGTTTCCGCATTCCCGTTTACAATTACTTTGTAATCCAGTAATTCAAAGAAGGGTTTGTATTTTCCCAGCACCTTCATTACAATCAGCTCAAAAGAACTCTCTGCGCCTTCGTACTGATAGCCCTCATGTTCCATCTCCTTGAGCTTATCAAGTATCTTTCTGGTTTCAGGGGACTCTTTCGTGATGGAGGGATCCACTTTTCGGACCAAATTCAAAACCGCGCTCCTGCCCGCCACCTCCGACATGAGAAAAATCCTCTCATTACCCACTGCTTCAGGGTCTATCATCTCATAGGCCATTGAGTTTTTTGCCACTGCGTCCGAATGCATACCGGCTTTGTGGGCGAAGGCCGTCTTGCCGACATAGGGCGCTCGTTCATCATGAATAACATTGGAAATTTCACTGATGGACCTGGCAACAGCTGTTATTTCCGGCATATTATCTTCCGGTATGCAACTATACCCCATTTGCAGCTGCAAATTGGGTATAATTGTACAAAGGTTGGCATTGCCGCATCTTTCACCAAGGCCGTTGATGGTGCCCTGTACCTGTATAGCTCCTGCCTGAACCGCCATTATGGTACCTGCCACAGCCATTCCGTTATCGTTGTGGCAATGAATACCTATCGGAATGCTAAACAGCTTGACTATTTCCCGGGTAAGATTGTATATATCCATCGGCAGAAAACCGCCCTTAGTATCGCAAAGACAAAGGCTGTCTGCTCCTGCGTCTGCAGCCGCCTGTAAAGTACTCACGGCGTACTCCGGATTAGCTGAATACCCGTCGAAGAAATGTTCTGCATCATATACAACTTCCTTGCCCATGCTTTTAAAGAACTTTACAGTGTCGGCAATCATCCTGATATTTTCGTCCAGCGTTGTCTTAAGTATTTCAGTCACCTGAAAATCCCAAGTCTTTCCGAATATCACCACTGCCGCCGTTCCTGCCGTCAACAGCGATTTTATGTTGGCATCCTCTTCTACTGCCATGTTTACCCTTCTCGTACTGCCAAAAGCGATAAGCTTCGCATTTGTAAGCTTCAGCCGTTTCACTCTCTCGAAGAACTCCAGATCCTTTGGATTGGATCCCGGATTCCCTGCCTCAATATAGGCAACCCCCAAGGAATCTAGCTTTTTCACTATGCTCAGTTTGTCTTCAACAGTATAAGAAATCCCCTGCGCCTGTGCCCCATCCCTTAAAGTGGAATCCAGCACAATAATCTTTTTCATATGGTTTCCCTCCCGTTCGAGGCTTTGCCATGATTGCTGACAGCCCTGTTAATTGCATTAATATAGGCTTTCACGCTGGCCTCAATCACATCGGTGCTAACACCTCTGCCTACGTAAAAATGATTATTCATTAAAACTCTGACCGTCGCTTCCCCAAGAGCATCCGCACCTTCTGTCACACCCTTGAGGCTGTAATCCTGCAGCACAAGCTCAAACCCAACAGCTCTCTCAACTGCCTTGAAAGCGGCATTTACCGGACCATCGCCTGTTGCGGCTTCCATCCTCGGCACCCCGTCTTTTGTAAGGCTCACCATGGCGGTCGCAATAACCTTATTTCCGCTGCTGATCTGAAAACTGTCAAGTTTGTAGACTTCGTCCACTTCTGAAACCTTTTCCTCGACCAGCGCCTCTATGTCCCTATCAAGAACGGTTTTCTTCTTGTCCGCCAGTTCCTTAAATCTCTCAAAAGCTTGAGATATCTCCTCTGGTGACAGACTGTAGCCCATCTCCCTTAGCCGCTCTGTAAAAGCGTGCTTCCCGGAAAGCTTGCCCAGCACCATTCTATTTTGGGAAAGCCCAATCGACTCAGGCGTCATAATTTCATAGGTGCTCTTTTCAACCAATACGCCATGCTGGTGGATTCCTGATTCGTGCGCAAAGGCATTGGCTCCTACAATGGCCTTGTTGGGTTGAACTATGACGCCTGTCAGTCCGCTGACAAGTTTGCTGGTTCTATAAATCTGCTTTGTGTCAATATTGTGAATTATATCGCCATAATAATCTTTTCTGGTATTGATGCCCATTACCAATTCTTCTAAGGAAGCATTTCCGGCGCGTTCTCCAAGCCCGTTTATTGTGCATTCCAACTGAGTCGCTCCGTTTTTCATTGCCGCAAGGGAATTGGCAACTGCCAGCCCCAGGTCATTGTGACAATGAACACTTATAGTAGCCTTGTCAATATTGGATACATTCTCCCTTATGCCCTTTATCAGCAACCCGAACTCCTCAGGAGAAGAATAACCCACCGTATCCGGGATATTGACAACAGTAGCGCCTTCCTTGATGACCCCTTCCACCACTCTGTAAAGAAATTCGGTTCTTGACCTGCTGGCATCTTCTGCAGAAAACTCAACGTCCGAGCAGCGCCTTTTCGCATATCCAACCATGGCAATGGCCCTCTCAAACACTTCTTGCTCTGTCATCTTCAGCTTATATTTCATATGGATATCCGATGTGGCAATAAAGGTGTGGATACGGGGATTCTCTGCATTGCAAACTGCCTCCCAGGCTCTGTCTATGTCCTTTTCAACCGCCCTGCAAAGGCTTGCTATAGTTACGCCCTTCACATTTTCAGCGACAGCTTTTATGGCCAGAAAATCGCCGGTTGATGAAATGGCAAAACCCGCTTCAATGACATCTACCCCAAGCCGCGCCAATTGCCTTGCTACTTCAAGCTTATCCTGTATATTCAGGCTGACTCCCGGAGTTTGTTCCCCATCCCTCAACGTCGTATCAAAAAATTTAACTCTCGATGCCATATGATTTGCCTCATTTCTTATTTCTTCAACCAGCTCATCATTTTTCTAAGCTCTGTCCCGACTTTCTCCAACTGGTGCTCAGATTCGCGCCTTCTCATGGACAAAAATTCCGCCTTGCCTCCAGCTTTATTTTCAGCTATCCACCTGGAAGCAAAGGTACCGTTCTGAATCTCACAGAGTACCTTTTTCATTTCCTTCCTAGTTTCTTCTGTGATAATCCTCTTACCGACAACATAATCGCCGTACTCTGCTGTATCGCTAATGGAATACCTCATATATGCATATCCGCCCTGATTGATCAGGTCAACAATAAGCTTCATCTCGTGAATACACTCAAAGTATGCTATTTCAGGCTGATAACCCGCCTGCACCAGTGTTTCAAAGCCTGCCTTCATCAGTTCTGTAACTCCGCCGCAAAGAACTGTCTGTTCACCGAAGAGATCTGTTTCTGTTTCCTCCCTGAATGTCGTCTCAAGGATACCCGCTCTTCCTGCTCCGATGCCTGAAGCATACGCAAGAGCATATTCCCTCGCCTTGCCGGATGCGTCCTGATAAACGGCTATCAGAGCCGGAACACCCCTGCCCTCGCGGTACTGGCTCCTGACAGTATGACCCGGTCCCTTGGGTGCTACCATGATAACATCAACGAATTTGGGCGGAACAATCTGATTGAAATGTATATTGAAGCCGTGCGCAAACACAAGTATATTGCCTTCAACAAGATTCGGCTTTATACTCTTTTCATAAACCTCAGCCTGAAGCTGGTCAGGTACAAGCATTATCATGACATCCGCCAATTTCGCGGCTTCCGCTGCATCGTATACCTTATCAAAACCGTCCTTTAATACCTGCTCCGCTCTCTCGGGTATATCCGACACGATAATATTTACACCGCTCTCCTTAAGATTGAGCGCATGCGCATGTCCCTGACTTCCATAGCCTATAATAGCAACAGTCTTCCCTTTTAATAAACCAAGATTACAATCACTGTCATAATACATTTTCGCCATTATATATCACTCCTCTTCATTATTGGTTACCTTTATAACTCTATTGCCTCTTTCGATAGCAATGGTACCCGTTCTAACAATTTCCTTGATTCCAAATTGCCCCAGCATTTCCTCCAGCGCAGCGACCTTATCTGACCCTCCGGATATTTCTATGGTCAGCGTAGATTTTGATACGTCAACTATTTTTGCCCTGAATATTTCAACTATCTGAATTATTTCCGACCGTGTGGCTGCACTTGCAGAAACCTTGATCAATGCAAGTTCCCTGCTAACAGATTCAGCCTTGTAAAGCTGCCTTATCTTTATAACGTCAATAAGCTTGTTAAGCTGTTTGCCTACCTGTTCAACCGTGCAGTCATCCCCCTCAACAACTATCGTCATCCTGGAAATATCGGGGTTTTCAGTTACTCCGACCGCCAGACTGTCAATGTTGAAACCTCTTCTGCTGAAGAGTCCCGCAACCCTTGAAAGTACGCCGGCATGGTTTTCTACCAAGACTGATAATGTATGCTTAGCCATATGATATACCCCTTTCACAATACTCCTATTTATGTGGTACTACTTATTAATTAAGATTTGTCAAATGTCAATTTATTAAAGCGTCGGCTCCAGTGGATTTACAATACATTCGAGAAGATAAGCGTCATTGTCTGAAACCATTCTCTCGATAGCGCTTCTGATATAGGCATTATCGGATATCCGCTCACCTTTGAACCCATATGCACAAACAAGCTTTACAAAATCAGGATTGTTGTCAAGGCAAATCTGAGAATAACGGCCTCCGTGCTTGTTTAACTGCAACTCCCGCACCATACCCAGGCGGCTGTTGTTGAACAGGATGATTTTCACCCCAAGACCGTATTGCTTCATCGTACCTAGTTCCTGCATAGACATCTGAAAACTTCCGTCACCGCTGATCACCACCACAGGCACTTGAGGCTTGCCAATTTTCGCACCCACTGCAGAAGGCAAACCATAGCCCATTGTACCGAGTCCTCCTGATGTTATGAAGGTTTTGGGGCTGCGTACATTGTAATTGTTTGCCGCCCATATCTGATTCTGTCCAACCTCAGTTGTAATAACAGCTTCTTCGGGCAGGTATTCCGACAGAATGGAAAGAAGGTATTTAGGGTTTATAAAATCCGACCCTTCCTCAGGATCAATCTTTTTTATCCCCAACTGCTTCCGGCTTGTCGCAGTTTCCTTCCACTCTGTACTGCCTCCGGCTTTCACAATGCCAAGCATCTCTCTCAGTACCAGCTTAACATCACCGACTACAGGAATCGTAGCCTCAATGTTTTTGCCAATTTCAGCCGGATCTATATCAATATGAATGACTTTTGCATCCTTTGCCGGCGCACTTGCCGTACCTATTGCCCTATCTCCTACCCTTGCTCCCAGAATAAGCACCAGGTCTGCATGACGCAGAACATAATTGGCTGTATGACTGCCATGGGTTCCTACCATTCCAAAATGCAGCGGGTGGCCCGACGGAATGGAACCTATTCCCATCAGGGTTGTTATCACAGGAATATTGCATCTTTCCGCCAGCTCTTGCAGCTCCTCTACAGCATTTGCCGATATGACACCGCCGCCGGCGCATATTACCGGTGCTTTGGCGCATTCGACAGCCAAAACCGCCTTTCTGATTTGCATGGGATGCCCCTTGCAAGTGGGTTTATACCCCCTTATTTCAACGTTCTCCGGATATTTAAAAGTAATTGTAGTATTTTGCACATCCACAGGCACATCTATGACAATGGGTCCGGGACGACCTGTCGCTGCTATGTGGAAAGCTTCCCTTATAATTCTGGGCAGTTCCTCAGCCTTTTTCACAAGATAATTGTGTTTGCAAAAGGGTGCGGTAGCTCCCGTAATATCGGCCTCCTGAAAGGAATCGGTGCCTATCATGGCACAGGCTACCTGACCTGAGATGGCAACAATTGGTATGCTGTCCATATAGGCATTTGCAATTCCGGTAATGAGGTTGGTTGCCCCCGGACCTGAAGTGGAAACGCAGACGCCTACCCGGCCTGTCACACGTGCATATCCATTTGCCGCATGCGCTGCGCCCTGCTCATGCCGTGTGAGTATATGCCTGATATTCCCGTCCAATAGGGCGTCATAAAATGGAGAGATTGCAGCACCGGGATAGCCGAATATTGTGTCGACTTTTTCAATTTCAAGTGCTTTTATAATGGCCTGAGCCCCGGTCATTTTCATAAATATCCTCCTCTCTCCAATCAAAGGGAATGTTCATA
>CAYGHY010000131.1:0-1101 GCA_964349435.1 uncultured Oscillospiraceae bacterium | reverse complement strand
ATATAAAAAAGCCTTCGCCAACTGCATATCTGCAGGGACGAAGGGATTATCCTACGTGGTACCACCCTGGTTTGACAAGCCTTGCGGCTTATCCTCGGTAAGTACTGATGTACTTGATTGTAACGAAACCAACGTCATCACCTGGACCAATACATTTAATTTGATTTCAGTGATGAAGCTCCGGAACGAGCCATACACAAATCCAATGCACCGATTTACACCAACCACCGGCTCTCTTAAGCACCCGGACATGTCTTTATTCCATCATCGCACTGCCATTTTCAATTAATTAAATTACATTCTACCAGCATGACAAGGCAGTGTCAAGGATAATTTTTTAAAAGCCGGAATGATTTACCTCACCGTAAACCGGCCATCAGAACCTTACAGAAGTATCCTTTTATTTGTATTGCCTTCTATCTTCCCTATTCCATAGCCATAGCAAAAGGATTGGTGCATGCCGGTTATAATCAGCGCCTTCAGAAACTCCCTTTCTTCTTTGTCCAGTCCTCTGTCCATTGTTGCAATAAAATCCTTGGCCTTATCCGCCGCAATAAGCTTAATGGCCTCCCTTGTTCCGATCAGATCTCCGTTCAGTTTCTTCCTGGCCTGTTTCAAGTAACACTTGATCTCCCTTTCAAAATCCATACTGTTTACAATGGCATTCTCCATGATGTACACCTCCCTGCATAAGTCTTGCCAATATATATAGGGTATTATACTTTATTTGGCGGAAGACATAGACTTATTTACCGGTGCCGGCGATATTGGAAGGCAAATTGGATTTGATTATTTTTTTCACACTTTTTTCGAACCTGATCCTTGGCAGCAGAACCTGGTGCCGGCAACCAAGGCATTTCACCCTGAAATCGGCACCTGTGCGCATTACCTCCCATTGCTTGCTTCCGCAGGGGTGCTCCTTCCTTAACTCAACTATGTCTCCGAGACAGTATTTATCAGTCACAGCAATAACCTCGCTCCAGCTTTACAATACATTACATTATTTTAGTTTTGGCATTTTACGCCTGCTCCCGCTAATGCTCAAGAAAATTCGCTTCGCTCATAACTTAAACATAAGCGAATTTTCTTGTTCGCTATGGA
>CAYGHY010000130.1:0-8200 GCA_964349435.1 uncultured Oscillospiraceae bacterium | reverse complement strand
ATTATCCTGGCAATGAACGTCGCGCACCTGCTGCGCCTTCTTTTGAGCCTTTTTGGGCACATCCTTGTAGGGGCGGGATGGGCTGGAAAGTCGTTGCGAATGACACAAGTGGCTGTATAATGTCGTATGAAAAGCAAAAATTGCTTTTTTCAGTAGGCCCTAAATACTATATCTTAATATGCTTCAATTATTCCATTATTTTAAGAGCAGAAGGTGTGAGTTGGATTAAACAGCAAAGAGAGTCATGCAGAACCATATCAAGAATAACTCAATGCGGCTCATGTTGTATAACAAAAACTGATACAAAATTGATAAGTGAAAATATACAATGATTTCTATAAATGGGCACTATCTTACCTGAAAGCACATACTTATAATAGAACTACCACCGCTGACATCAAGCGGAAGGACAATATCATAAGGAGGAAGACCTGGTATGCGTACAAAACTTTTGGCCATCCTGCTCACCCTGTCAATGCTCTTTTCCCTTGGTCTGGTAACCGTCGCGGAAGAAAAAGTAGAATTGGAATTCTACTCACTTAAGCCCGAAACGGTCCCGGTTATGGAGGAAATCATTGCTGACTTCATGCAGGGAAACCCAAACATTCACATCACACTAACTGCTGTTTCCGACTCCAGAACCGTCCTGCTAACTCGTATCGCCACTAACGAAATGCCGGATATTCTCAATGTTTACCCTGCTGAGGAAATGTACAAGGCCATCTTTGATGACGGGCTGATGTTGGAAGTGACCGACTTGCCTTTTATGAGCAACATATCTGATACCATCCGTGAAATGGCTCGCTACAATGGCAAGGAATATGCTCTGCCCATGACATTGAGCAGTTATGGGATTTATTATCGTACAGACATTTTTGAGCAACTAGGCCTTGCCGAGCCCAAGACGTACGCGCAACTCCTTGAGGTTTCAAAGACCTTGAAAGAAAATGGTTATGATGCCTTTGCATTGCCCAACAAGGATGTGGGGAACATCGCACAGCGCTTGGAGCGCTCCATTGGTGTCATAAATCACAAATCCAATGATGAGTTCAAAAAGATCGCGAGCGGGGAATTGAAGGTGGAAGATTCACCGACCATCCGCGCATTTGCACAGCTTTGCCTGGATATACAGCAATACAGTACTGACGATTCCTTGGGTTTGGATTACGAGTCCGCTGTTGCCGACCTGGTCAATGGTAAGGCCGCGATGATGATTTCAGGCACATGGATGCTCTCCACCATACAGACGTCCAATCCGGACATCGCAATCAAACTGATTCCTATTCCCTCGCCCCTAACTGACGAGTTGTCTGTCCCTGTCAATATCGATACCTCCTTCGCTGTTTCATCTTCCACTAAGCATCCGGAGGCAGCACTTAAATTCTTGGAGTTCCTCTCCCGGACCGAAGTCGCTCAGAAGTACTATGAACTCGATGGCAATGTTAACATGGTCAATGGTGTTGTGTATGACAAACAGCCGCACCTGTACATGAAGGAACTAATGGATGCCGGTCAGATGTTCATCACCCAAATCAACTTCTGGCCCACTGGCCTTCGTGAGGAAATGCGCCCGGCTGCACAGCAACTCTATGTCGATGGAAACATTGACAATTTTATCAAGGCTTTTGGAGATGCCATCATGAGGCTGTACAACCAATAACCCGTTGAAAAGACCCGGGCATCGGCACATCTGAACATCAGCCTGCCCGGGTCCCTTTTTCTCAATTTATCAAAAAATCCAGAAATAACTGGAGAAGGAGGTAAGGAATGGTCGTCAATGTCTCAACAAAAATCCGGAATTCAAGATCGCCAACCCCGATGCAACGGTCCGAGCGAATCACTTTTGCGCTTTTCAGCCTGCCCGGGTTCATCCTTTATAGTGTCTTCTTTATCTTTCCGGTTCTGTTAGGTTTTTACTACAGTTTGACCAATTGGAACGGCATTTCCCGCAACATGACATATATTGAGTTTGGAAATTATGTCAACATTTTCAATGATTCGCGATTCTTGCGTGCCTTGTCATTTAATGCCAGGTATGTGCTTATGCTTAGTGTCAGCATCGTTGTGCTGGGCATCATTTTAGCGCTTTTGCTCAACAGCAAGGTTCGGGGCATCACGTTTTATCGGGCAAGTTTTTTCTTCCCGGCGGTATTGAGTATGATTACAGTTGGTCTTATATTCAACCAGATCTATTACAGGGCTTTACCACCTCTTGGTTCTGCTTTAGGTGTTGAAGCGCTCAGCAAGAATGTCCTTTCATCACCTCAATTAGCCCCATTAGGGATTCTCTTTGTCAATGTATGGCAAGGTGTAGCAATGCCTACTTTGCTTTTTCTTGCAGGGATGCAAACAGTACCAGTAGAGTTGTATGAGGCTGCAGCCATTGACGGGGCCTCATACTGGAGGAGGTTCTTTCATATCACGCTCACTTTTCTCAGACCGGTGCTGACGGTCGTACTGGTGCTTACAGTGAAGGGGGGTATCACGGTTTTCGACTATGTAAAAAGCCTGACTGACGGTGGCCCTGGTGGAGCGACAGAAAGTGTATCACTTTTAATCTATTCACATGCATTTGTAGAGTCAAGATTTAGTTATGCTGTTGCGGAAGCAGTAGTTCTTGGCTTCATCATTGCAGGCATTTCAGCGGTGCAGATTGTTGTTTCCACCTGCAGAAAGGACAATATATGAGAATGAGTCATATATCGAAAACCTGGGTGTACAGCCTTCTGAACTTTGGCTTATTGCTGATTGCTTTACCGCTGTACATGACAATCATGACCGCTTTCAAAACGCCAGCAGAAAATACAGCTAGCTTTTTTGCGCTTCCTCAATCGCTCAATTTTGACAATTTTGCCGCTGTGGTTGGTGATGGAAAGTATTATCGGGCACTTTTAAACACAGGGTATATAACTGCGTTGGTGTTATTGGGTAATTTGGTCATCATGCCAATGCTCAGTTATGCAATTTCACGCTCTATGGGCCATAGCAGGTGGTACAGGGCATTGTACATCTATTTGTTGCTGGGTATTTTTATTCCATTCGAGGTGAAAATGATGCCCTTGGTTAAACAGCTTACGTTTATGAAGCTGTTACACCCGACAGGACTAGCAATTTTGTGCATTTCATCACTGACTTGCGAGGCGGTCTTCTTGTATGTTGGTTTCCTGAAATCTATTCCAACTGACATGGAAGAAGCAGCCCATATTGATGGGGCTACACCTGCTCAGACCTTTTTTCATGTGACACTGCCTTTGATGCGTCCCATCCTGGCCACCGTGTTAATCCGAAACGGCCTATGGATATGGAATGACTTTATGTTGCCGTTGATTACCTTGAACCGTACTTGGCGGCATTGGACCATTACGCTGTATCAATATAACTTCCGGACAGAATACAGCGTTGACTATAGCCTGACTTTTGCCTCGTTCTGTATGTCTATGCTTCCTATCATGTTCTTCTATGTCTTTATGCAGCGTCATATCATTGGCGGTTTAACCAGCGGGGCGGTCAAGTCCTGATTATGAGCGATCGGAGGATTGACCAATGAAACTTAAGTATCTGGGTACAGCTGCTGCTGAAGGCTGGCCTGCCCTTTTTTGCAGATGTGAGTATTGTCTCGCTGCTAAAGCAAAAGGCGGAGATAACATTAGAACTCGTTCTCAGGCAATACTTGATGACATCATTCTGTTTGATTTGCCACCGGACACCTACTTGCATATGGTTCAGGATAATTTGGATTTACCAAACATTTTCCATGTTTTGATTACACACACACACCAGGACCACTTTTATCCTGAAGAGCTTCTTTTCCGTTGTGGTGGTTTTGCTCATGGTGTTGAAGGCCCTTTGACCGTTTATGGCAATAAGGCAGTCGCGGAAAAAATGAATGCCTTAATGAAACAATATCAATATGATGCGGACTCATTCAAAGACAGAGTGCAGTGGAAAGAACTCAAGGCTTTTAATTCTATAGATGTCAACGGTTACCTGATTACTCCTTTACTAGCCAGTCATGACACAAAGGAGCCCTGTTTCATCTACCTGGTTGAAAAGGAAGGTTATGAGCTTCTATATGGGCATGATACAGGAGTCTTCCCAGAAGATACTTGGAATTATCTCCTGCATCATTCCTTGAGCTTGGTAAGCCTTGACTGCACTATGGGGCGATTTTCTGAAGGCAGAAACCATCTTGGTATCCCGAATGTCCTCGATGTTAAGCAGCGGCTCATATCCAGCGGCATTGCTACTGCCCAAACCCGTTTTGTCGCCAGCCATTTCTCCCACAATGGACATCTGTTACATTGTGAAATCGAGGCCCTGTTATTACCTCACAGCATTATACCAGCGCATGATGGCTTTGAGATTGAGGTATAGTGCATGCAAATTATTTGGTAGTACCTATGTTTCTTTTTCTTGCGCTTCTGAATGCTATTTTGTACATAATAATATTTAGGTAAGTGCGCTTCCTTTCCGATTCCATTCTCATCACAATTGAATCATGTGTATTTTTGCCGATAAATTGTGATTTTCATCAATTCTAGTAATGCTCGATATTTAGGCGGAATTACCTTGACTGACAATTCTAGTGTCTCTATGATGGATGGAAAGCCAAGGAGTTGATTCATGACGAAAACAACAAAGATGGTAGACCGTTTCATCTCCAACCTTCGCAGTATTTCTGTCAAGAGTCGTTTGCAGCTACTCTATTGGATGATGATGGTTTTGCTAGTGCTGGCTGGAGCGATTTTTCTGCGAGTAATGTATGTCAGCTATGAAAGTTATATTGCACTCGAGGGTAGCCATACTGCTGCCACGGTGATGGATGGAATAGATAGCAATATCACCAGTCTGATGTCACTAACCAGATATCCCGTTGTACAGACTGATCAACGTCCAAACAACACATATTTGTATTTAGCTTCGCCGGATCGCTACAGCAAGACAATATTGGACTCTGACCTTGCATACCGCAGCACTTTTCTGTTTTCTCAAAACCGGGAAATTCGGCTGATTGCTGTATTTGACCTGAAAGGTGAAGGTAGTTACATTCGCAATGATAAAAAGGCCGTATATAAGGCTACTCAGCGCCAGGAGCCGATCAACGAAAACGGATTAGCAGAGCAGTCATGGTTTGTGGGGACTATTCAGCAACGCGGCAAGGGCATAATCTGGAGGCATGATGAGATTGTTTTACCAAATATTTACCTTGAGAACACTGACCAGATGTTGTTTGTATCCAGGGCGATCAACAGCTTAAGCGACTTTAAGCCTTTGGGACTTATTTTGGCAGCTGTGGATATAAGTCAAAGTAAGCATATATTTGAGGATAGTCGACGTGTCTCACGACAGCAAATAGGTGTCTTTGATCAGCAAGGACGTACTATTTATGGGGATCTATCACCTCAAAGCACCAGTGCTTTCCTTCAGGTGATGAAAACAGAGTTGATCCCCACTAATGGTACTCAGTATTTAACCATCAATGGCTCAAGAGTACTATACCAGTTTGCCGCAGGAAAAAATGGTTTGTATGCTTTAGTGATGACGCCTACGCGACAAATTGCATTCCAGGTCGTCCAACAGGAATTATGGCTATTCATGCTATTGTTTCTTGCTGCATTTTTAGTTGCCTTGGCACTGAATTCCATTGTAAAAAGTATTGTTGTACCAGTAAAACACTTGGCAGATACCTGTAAACTCATTGTCTCAAGTGAGAATTTTTCCATAACTATTCCTGATGGTAGTCAGGATGAATTTGCAGAATTAACTAAGGCTTTCAACTCACTAACCAGCAAAATTGAGCATCTCATTATTGATGTATATGAGAAACAGATGGAGCTTGGCCAAACTCAGATACAATTACTTCGCAGTCAGATGAATCCACATTTACTTTACAACACGCTTGAGACCATCCGAGGCAAGGCTCTGCTTGCCAATCAAGCGGAACTGGCAGATATGGCAGTTCTGCTCGCTAGTATTTTACGCTATGGAATTTCTGCACCTGGCGAATTGGTGCTGGTAGAGGATGAAGTACAAAAACTGCATGAATATCTTGCTCTACAAAAGCATCTTTATTCTAATAGATTCCAGGAAAACGTCAGTATAGACCCAGCCGTAATGAAGCTAAAAACCATCAAATTCATCTTGCAACCTCTTGTTGAAAATGCAATTATTCATGGCTTTAGTAAGATGTCCTCTCCAGGATTTGTTGAAGTTCTTGGTTATGTAGAGGATGGAGAAGTTGTTTTCCAGGTTGTTGACAATGGCATTGGCATGAGCGGGGAAGAACTATCATCCATTAAGGATTACCTGGACAGCAAAAAGGATACAAAAAACAGCGTGGGACTAAAGAACGTGCATCGCCGTTTACGGTTACTATTTGGAGATAGATACGGAGTCACTATAAAATCCCGGTTAGGCACGGGCACGGTGGTTAGTGCGCGGCTGCCCTACATTAGTGGTGAGGATATTGGAGGGGAAGTCATTGTACACTATACTGATAGTTGATGATGATCAAGCTATCCGAGAAGGATTCTGTTTGATGCTTGGAGACATCGAACCATCGGCTCGGCTGTTAACCGCTCAGACTGGGGCAGAAGCGTTGGGTATTGTGATGCAGCACTCGGTGGAATTGATATTCACTGATGTAAAAATGCCGGTTATGGATGGGTTGGAGCTTACAGAGAACTTGCGTTTGCTGAAATATCAAGGGGAGGTTGTGATCATTAGTGGTCACGATGACTTTGAACTCGTCAGGAAAGCTTTACAGTTAGGTGCAACGGATTATCTGCTAAAGCCAGTCAAGCAGGATGAGTTGCGCTCAGTCTGCACTACATATGCCGCCAGGTTCAAATCCAAGCAGTTTAGAGACCTGAGCTTGGGTTTGAAGGAAGCCCATCAAAATGCGCATTTGCAGCAGGTGTGGCTCAATAAACTGATGGAAGGCGGAGAGGAAGCCAAGCATGTGTGGGACGGATTTGGCAATCTGCCAAGCCATCTTTTCTGTCTGGTATTAGATCTTTATAGTGCTGGATACAGTGATGCGGACAAAATTCTGCTCAGCTTAAGTGATGTCCTGACTAAGGAGTTGCCTTCTAGGGGCTGTAATAAACCAGTTCTCATACATGGTGAGCATACCGGGCACTGGCTTGTTCTGGTTTTTATAGATTCCCAATTTGGAAATCAACTACGATCTTTGTGTGCCCAGGAACTCTTTTCCAAAGGCTTCAGATGCGGTATTTCAAGCATCTACTTAACCCATGAACTGCATAATGCCTATTGGGAAGCACATGAAGCGCTCAATGAAACCTTCTATGACATACCGCTTCCAGAGGAAGAACTAAAGGAGGCTTTCCCCTACCCTCAGCTGACAGATACAGTATTATCTTGTGCGAAGGATGGAAATTCGCCATCATACAACAAGGCGATGGAAGCATTGTTCAGTCAGGCCAGAATTGAGCGTCCGGATATTGGGATGTTGCGCCAGCATCTACGTACCATTGTGTACTCGATGATGAACCAGAACAAGGATTTGATCGGAATCATCGGAAAATACAAGCTGACCAAACATGATGTCATTCAACAAATAAGAGAGTTGCAGACGTTCTCTATGTTGAGGCGGTCGTTTATTGACATCATGTTGATGTATCTGGGAGAAATGACAGAACGAAGGCTGGCATCGGAAGACTCATATATTCAAAAAGCCAAATCCTATATTGACCATCATTATGGGGAAAGCATGAGCCTGGGAGAGGTGTCAAGCGTATTAGGGTTGAATCCGAATTACTTCAGCAGCTTGTTTCATCAAAAGACGGGGGAGACATTCACAGAGTATATCCGATCAGTACGCATTGCCAATGCTATCCTGCTTATGGGCAGCACAAATATGAAAGTATACGAAATTGCGCAAAGAACAGGCTTCAGTGACAATGCCCAGTTTTTTCGTGCGTTTAAGCAGGTGACAGGCATCTCGCCTGGAAAATACAAGCAACAGCACACAGACAGAAGATAAAGCAAGACTTGAAACAGGAAAGCTTGCAGAGTAATGACAAACAAATCCTGTAGGGCTGCGTATTGATATATAGTGCTGCATATTTGGGCTGGCAATGTTTGTATAAAGTACACTGCCTGTTCGCAACTTTGAAATCCAGTAAGCGTCAGTGCGCCAGTTCGGTGTATGCAATATAGTTCGGTGAAACACCGA
>CAYGHY010000129.1:7045-8224 GCA_964349435.1 uncultured Oscillospiraceae bacterium | reverse complement strand
AGGCTGGCAATGCCAACTTGACGTAATTTCAGGCAACGGTCAAACAACTCCGCATCCACCTCTTCGATCCCGCCTTCCTCTGCCATTGTGGCGATCTTCCAAAGATGGTCAATATGTTCCTTCTCGCGTTGCTGGGCATAAGGAAACAGCCAAGAAGCCCGGATGGGCATGGTGGGAATACCGGTGAAATCATCCGGGATGGGAGATTTTAAGCCCCACCTAGCCTTTAGATAGCTCCAGTTCGCTTGCCGATTCTTATCGGTGATGCCCCGGTTGTACGATGCCAGGAATGTGAACGGATCAATTTCTATGAGAGGGATGATATTGCCGTCTGCATCTTTGTCCTGAAGTCTGATAACCTTGAGCCCATGATGTTCCATGTCTTGCAAGATCGTCAGTAGCTCCTTCTCGTTCTGTCTGTCCGTCAGGATTCGGTGAACTGCCTCTCGGTGTATGGGTATCCAGCTAAACATAAGTCTCTCCCCCTGCCTGCCTCTATTATCTGTGATAAAAAACCCCGCTCTCTTCTGGAGACACGGGGTTTAGTCGTCGCCATAGTTCCCTCATTCAGGATTAGTTGTAACTCGAATTCATTTATTAAGGTTTTTCGCATAGTATCTTGGCCAATAGATCCCTGGCATCAGAGTGTCCCTGCTCAGCTGCTTTTCGAAGCCATTTCGTCGCCTCATATCTGCTCTCTGGAACGCCTTTACCCAATAGATACAATAATCCCAGCATGTATTGTGCTTCTATGTGCCCTTGTTCAGCTGCTTTTTGAAACTCCTTCGCGAATTTAACGTCGTACTGAAAAAAAGTCCCGATTTGAAACTTCATACCCCTTTGGCAATGCGTATCCGTATTGCCCACTGCAAACCGCTTTACAATCTCCGTAAATGGTATCTCTTTCTTTTTTGAGAATGACTTCATTGTGTTCATATTGGAACGCTCAGTCTGGTTGGTTATTGAGATGTTCCTCCGTTCCAGCCTGTACTGTGCTTCGGCGTTCCCCTGCTCAGCTGCTTTGCGATACCATTTGACAGCCTCGGCATCGTCCTGTTGAACACCCTTGCCTTCTTGATACATCCAGCCCAGATTGTTCTGGGCAATGGCGTATCCCTGCTCAGCGGCCATGCGATACCATTTGACAGCCTCGGCGTCGTTTCTTTGAACACCTTTTCC
>CAYGHY010000129.1:3642-6945 GCA_964349435.1 uncultured Oscillospiraceae bacterium | reverse complement strand
GTTACTGTACATCAGGGCCAGGTTGAACTGAGCAACCTTATAGCCTCTCTCGGCCTCTTTGCGAAACCACTTCGCTGCCTCGGCATCGTTTTGTAGAACTCCTTTACCCTTAAGGTACATCAGGCCCAGGTTGAACTGGGCAGCGCCATGCCCCTGATCGGCCGCTTTACGATACCACTTTACGGCCTCGGCATCGTCCTGTGGGACACCTTTACCGTTACTGTACATCAGGGCCAGGTTGAACTGAGCAACCTTATAGCCTCTCTCGGCCGCTTTGTGATACCACTTCACAGCATCGGCATCGTCCTGCGGAATGCCTTTGCCGTGCTGATACATCCAACCTATATTGAACTGGGCGACCTCATATCCCTTCTCTGCCGCTTTGTGAAACCACTTCGCCGCCGCGGCATCGTTTTGTAGAACTCCTTTACCTTTAAGGTACATCAGGGCTAGGTTGAACTGAGCAACCTCATATCCCTTCTCTGCCGCCTTGCAATACCACTTCACAGCCTCGGCATCGTCCTGCGGGACACCTTTACCACATTGATACATCCAGCCCAATCTTTCTTGGGCATTCACATGTCCTTGTTCAGCCGCCTTACGATACCAATTAACGGCCTCGGCATCGTCCTGCGGAACACCCTTGCCTTCTTGATACATCAAGCCCAAATTGTACTGGGCATCTGGGTATCCTTGTTCAGCGGCCTTGCCATACCAGTTCGCTGCCTCAGTATCATTCTTCGGAAGACCTTCTCCCTTTTTGTACATTGTTCCCAGTTTGTTTTGAGCAAATGCATCCCCCCGTTGTGCTGCCAGCATTACTGCATTTATTTCATCCTGTGGACTGCCTTTGCTTTCAGAGGTGATGCCCGAATTCGTGCCAGGCGTCGGATGCGGTGGCCCCTGCCAGCGTTCTAACACGCGCCCGTACCGATCTTCCTTCACGAAAAGAAAAGAAACGGCGGGGATAGTAGACTCCTCTGCTCCGGTCTGTTCTGAATCTATTTTATCTTGTGAACTTCCCTTGTTTTCAGAGGTGGTACCCGAACTTGTGCCAGGCGTCGTAAGAAGAGGCCCCACGAAAGTGCCAGATCTTCGCCCGTGTTTGTCCACGAACCCCCATATTACGTTCCCCCCTGGGACGATAACCTTTTGGGACGTAGATTGCGTATCTTCGTTATCCTTGGTGTTCTGGGTTGTTGATGTCATTGATAACGTCCTGCGTGGAGGTCGATCAGTTCCGTTCTTCTTGTCAATTCCTTGCATCATTTTGAGAATTCCCGAATTTCGCAGTTCGGAGAGCATGTTCGCTCGTGTTTCAGGATCAAGCTCAGGCAGGTCTCCGTTCTTAATTGTTTGTCCCATCTGTCTCAACGTAGACTTGTCAAAATAGTGGTCTGTCATTGCAACTGACAATACTAAGTCGTCTTCACTTATCGGCCGGGCGCTACAATTTTTGCACTGATTGAAGGCTCCAAACTTGGTGTCC
Organism: uncultured Oscillospiraceae bacterium; assembly: GCA_964349435.1. Classification (GTDB taxonomy): domain Bacteria; phylum Bacillota; class Clostridia; order Acetivibrionales; family DTU013; genus CAYGHY01. Next base: position 5,456 of record CAYGHY010000129.1, on the reverse strand, counting down.
CCACATTTGAAGCAAACCGCAACAGTCATCACATGGCTCCTTTCGATCATGAAAAACCTTCACTGGAACGTACGAAGACGATTTATAACTGCACGACTTCTTACTAAAATAACCGGATGACTACTGTTCTGTTTCTCAATCTCGACTCTCGATCCACTCCGGGAAATGGCGGTTGTGAGTCACCCATAGATGAGACCATAATGCGACTACCCTCAATCCGATACTGATCCTCTAAAATCAACGCTACAGTCAGGGCGCGTTGCATGCCGAGTTCATAATTATTTTTGTATGGGCTGTCCTTCCGGAGGGCATATGAATCGGTATGCCCCTCGATGAAGATGCGTTTATGCGTTGCTCTCTCCTGCAGTAGTTGCGCCAAGATGGCGAGTTGTTTTTGCGCAGAGTCTTTCAGTTCGCAACGAAGGCTAAACAGCCCCTCATCAAAGACGATTCTCGTATGGTCCTGAACGGTGCTAACCGAAGCGTTCGGAACAGAAATAATCGGCGTAGCAGGCTGGCCTTGCAGTTGTGGCTCGCTTTTGAGCAGGAAATATAGGCCGATTACGGAAAGGCAAAGCAGCATGGCAACGCTTGCCAGAACAGCCGCACGCTTGATTAGCGCAACCGTAATCCACGGACTGTCGAGCTTTTCAATTGCGGCTTTTGCAGCCTCATTAGTTGGGTCTTTCTCCAAGACGACCTTCCACAGTTTCGCTGCCTTCTCAAATTGCCCTTTCTGCACCGCGATGCGGGCGAGAAGATCCAAGGCCGTAGGAGATGATGGCAGTTCCCCGCTCTTTTTTAGCAGATGCTCTGCTTCATCCAGGTTTCCACTCGCGACAAAGTTCCATGCCATCAAGTAATCGATGGCTGGATCAGATACCGAATTATCGGTATCTGTTTCTTGTATAGCGAGATTAATTATGGGTGGCTCCATTTTACTTGAGCACTCCTGACTCATATCCTCGTTTCACTTCCTCAACAACTTCAGATGGAAGCAAGTCAAATAATTGCACAACTACATTGCGCAATCCGCTAATATTCTCTTTTTGAATATATTGATACCCTTGGTTGAATAAGCGATCAGCTGCACCAGCATCGGACATCTTATTGCGTTGTTTTTCTAAATACCTGAAGTACCCAACCCAGTATGAGGGCTGCGCAAATAGGATTTGATAGCGCAGGTCTGTTATCTGCTCTATCTTCTTCCTTAACGGTGCGGTACGTTCCTGCGAAACAAGTTCTTCCACCTGTTCTCGTAGTTTGTCTGCACGTTCTTGGTATTCAGGCATGTCATGTTCCTCAATAAGTTTGTCAAGATCGTCAATTGCCTGGTTGGCCTCATTAACGAGGGCTGGCCACTTCATCAAATCCTCAGCTTTATCAAGATTTATCCGGAGATCTAAAAGTCGCTCTTCAGCATGCTTGGCTGCATCAGCATTGCCGCGCCCTGCATTCAGGAGCTCTTCGATTTTTTCAATTCTTCCAGATTCCTCGATATTTTCCACTAATCTCGCAAGACTTTTCGATGGTTTATCATTCGCTTTGGCTATAATTTCTTGTTGACGACGCTCCTCCTGATCAAATTGCTTCTTCAATTCAGGATACTTGGGAATTCGTACATCGGGTTCAATTACTGCTCTAAATTCTTCATCAATCATAGGCACATATGCTTTTGCCGTTAGAATTCTCGATGCATCATAGATGAGCGTAACCTCTATTTCTGTCCCCGCCGGTAAATCTCTCCTAATAGATGCTCCGCTGATCTCCAGGAAGCCTAACAACGAATTATGGTCGGCTTTCTCCATTTTGCC
>CAYGHY010000129.1:0-3632 GCA_964349435.1 uncultured Oscillospiraceae bacterium | reverse complement strand
CTCCACAACGGGAACTTTTAAAACCTCGCCGCTCCCCCCCTTGTGCAGTGCGTGTGCCGATCGAAACACTTCGGTTTTTTTTGCAGGCAGTGGCTCTCCCTTGTTAAAGAATGTTGTCCTCTCATTATTGGCGAGAGCGACAGCGATTGAGTTTGTTATCGGCTGTTCGGAAATGACACCTGCTGCGCCCGTCATCGTGTAAACAACGGTATCCGGGACGATGGTTCTCATGCTACCATGGGGGTCAAAAAGTTTAATAGCATAGGTGTTCCTCACACCTTTTTCTGCTTCAAGGCGCAGTTTAAACTTGCCATCAGCTTTTAATGGAATCTTGCCGCTACGCCAACCGAGCAATTCTTTTGCCCCATCGGTTTGGTTGACAAATTCGACGGTGAAACCTTCTACGGAAGAGTTGTCTGGGGACTTCACTCCGCCCCGGATCTGCGGGTCTCTATCGGGCCCCATAGTTTTGTACACAAGACTGACGTTGAACTGGCCGGCCACAGCCTTAGGTGCAGTTTTACTTTCGATTCGCTGGGTACCTGCGAACACGGCAGCTCCGCGAGCAACAATCGTAAGGGGATCAACGCTAAAATCGAGTTGAATCCCGAGACTTGAGTAAAGAATCTCACGGAAATACGGAGCTAATGTTGGACCACCAACAAGAAGAATTCTATCTATCGCATTTGGGCTGAGCTTTTTTTCCTGCATGACGTGTTTACAGATTTCCACAGAACTCATTATGAACGGCTCTGCAATACTAATCAACGCGTTGCGGGTTAGTGTAAATTCAACCTCAACTTCGTCACCGTGTGAATCTTTGATTCCAGCGATTTCAATGATGGTTTTGTTATCACGTGACAGCCTAATTTTCGCCTCCTCTGCAGCTCTCTTGATCTTAGCTAATGCGGTGTCCCATTTCTTGTTGCCACGAGAGAAATCGGGCAGGTCATAATTATCGACTAGCTCCGGAACGATCAGTTTTTCGACGATTGCCCAATCAATATCCGAACCACCAAGACGATTATCACCGCCATGGTTGACCACGATAATACTACCCTCCTCGGCCCTCATAATGGCGGCATCAAAAGTTCCGCCACCAAAGTCATAAATAAGCCAGAATCCTTTCGGAACATCGTCTTGAAATCCATAGGCCAAAGACGCTGCAACCGGCTCCTGAAGCAAAGGACACTGTGAAAAGCCTGCCAGTTCTCCTGCTTTCCTCGTAGCAGCGCATTGCTGTTGTTTAAAAACAGCAGGAACGGTAATAACGGCTGCTTGTACATTTTCAGCCAACCTTTGCTGAACATCCCCACGCAGACTCTTCAATACTTCGGCAGATAACTCCTCGGGCTTCATTGTACGTCCAGAACTTTTAAATTCGTACGGATGGTCGCTACCCATCAACCGCTTAAATTCAATATAGACGTCATCTGCTGATTTTGCGTCTTCCTGTCTGCTTTTGGCACGGAACCCTATTTGTATTTGCCCGTGCTTGTTTATGTAAACAGCAGACGAAGTGATGTCTATATTGTCATTATCCTTGATAATATCCGTGTCTGTTCCCCTCAAGACGGCAATTGCGCTGTTTGTTGTACCCAGGTCGATTCCGAAATCAATGGTTGTTCTGCCCATGCTATTTTCCCCTTTTCTTGGTTACGTCGTTTGAGGTGTGCCAACAATCACTTCGCCGATCTGAATTAGACGACCCTGCCATGCGACAGAAGGCTTAATCGTTTCCTTAATCTCTTCATTGGATAACCCCGGCGTTGGCTCAAAACTCAAAACCTTCAATGCCATGCCGGAGTCATAGGCGCGTCCAACGGGGTCAATCATCTCAACGCCAATCTGTTTGAGTGATTCAAAAATAGCTTCGATATGGCGGTAGACACTCTTCATTTCTTCTTTGGCTTCGCCTGTATCAGAATCCACCATCTTGGTTTTTGCACGCCACGTGTTTGTCGCAATAATAGCGAAAGCCTTTAAGTCAGATGGTGACGGCATAACCTCCGGCTTCTGGGCAGGGGCATGGATTGCCGTGTTCCGTAATTTTACCAGTTGCACTTTTAGATGATCGCGTTCAGTCGTAATGGCGTATAGACCTGTTGTATCCACCATAATAGGCAAGCTCAGCTCATCTGGCAAAGGGATATTCAAGATTTTTATCAAACTGTGACGAGCGGTGTTTATTCTTTTTTGCTTAGGCTTCTTTATTCTGCTCATAGATAATTCCTTTTAATAAATTGTAGTCTCAGAGCGTTTACGGCTAACGTTTTGCCTTTATTTCAACTACCGCTTTCGTAATAAATTCTATTAAGGCCGCATTCCATATGTCACGGATGGCCATTGATGCGCTGATTCCATTTTTTTTTGTAGATGAGACATTCAGTAAGCCAGAGGACATCCCGAACCGCAATTCCGAGAAAGGGACCAGCGTTTCGTTTTTCCAAAAAAGCGATCCGGTTTTAATATATATGCCTTCTTTTGTGAGGCGACAATTGCCTGCCTCTACGGGGCTACCTGATATAATGTTTTCCGCAAGCTTTTGAACGAGTGCAGGGATGACTTGATGATAGAGGGCTTCCAGAATGTGGTTGAAATCCTCTTCTGCTTGTGTTTCGCTACGGAAGAAACGCTTGCATTCTATGTTAATAGAATAGGATTTCCCGTCAGTAATGCCGACCAAATAGGATGAGGTCCTAACCCCGTTGATGACATGTATGAATGCGCCATATTTGATCCCCTGGATGCTGGAAACGTGTATTTTTTGATCGTTGTAACGAACATATTCATTTGTTACTTCTATTTCATCGCTCCGAATCTGCATGTGTAGATTATGCTTGGTTGTCTCCTTCTGAATATTTATTAACTGGGTCCTATCCTCTTGCAGTTTTTTACGTGCCTCTTCTCCACGGGCGATAGATATTGCAACATCAAGAATCCTAAGTGCCGCCGGTAAATTACTATTTTCATTATATACGGAGACTGATAGCCCTCTTACGTAATGTGCAACAGTATCTGCACATTTTTCGTAGACATCTTCAGACATGCCGGGATATTTTTTGATTTGAAAAAGGTACGGAATTATAGTGTTTTCAATATCTCGCATTTTATCTGCAATCGAAAAGTTTAATTCGTCTATCTCTTTGATCTTTTTCATCAAGGAACCGAGGTGTTTATTGAGCGCAACATCCAATCGAGCCTTTATAAGGCGGTCCCTGGTTTCCATAGAAGCTGCATAGTTTAAAGCGCCGTCCAGTATCTCCAGGCTGGTTGTCCAATCCTCGCTTTCCCTTGCATAGGCGGTCTGGCAAGTGAGGCATGCATCAGCTACTGCATCGCAAAGATCGATTCGGTCATGATCTTCAGGCGGCAGGATAGTTTGGATTACCTTCAGTGGTTGCGAAATGGCCTGCAGGAGTTCATTCGCCGCTTTTGCCGCTTGGGCGGGGGTTCTTTTCGCTATGGGTGTAGCTTTCTCAACAGCACTGGTCACGCGCGCTTTAAATGGCTTGGTTAGGATAGACAGTGTCTTTGGGACGTTATCCTTTCCTTGGTGGGTCTCTTTCATGTAGTTCATGTGATCTGTCATGTGGTCCCACTTGCCACACTCCGCAAAATCAATTGCCAGC
>CAYGHY010000128.1:0-8338 GCA_964349435.1 uncultured Oscillospiraceae bacterium | reverse complement strand
GTATATACTAGAATATATACTATTAATGAGGTGATTAGAATGGAAACTGCAAAATTATTTGTCAATGGACAGAGCCAGGCTGTTCGGCTGCCGAAAGAATACCGTTTTTCGGGTAACGAAGTATACATTCAAAAAGTGGGTAATGCAGTTTTGTTGTTTCCAAAAGAGCACGCATGGGAAACCTTTCTCAACGGTCTTAACAGCTTTACCGATGATTTCTTTGCAGATGGACGCAATCAGGGTGTTCAAGCCCCGAGGGAAAATCTATGAAATACATGCTGGATACAAATATTTGTGTGTATCTCATTAAGAAAAAACCGGAAAATGTGCTCATAAATCTCCGTTCGAATATGGGCGACGGCGTAGCCATTTCTGCAATTACCCTTGCAGAACTAATGCACGGCGTAAAAGCCAGCGCATATCCCGAAAAAAACGCGCTTGCACTAAATCAATTTTTGTCCGTTGTGGACATCTTACCATTTGATGATGAAGCGGCTGCAGAATACGGGAAAATTTGCGCAACGTTACGGCGGCAAGGAACTCCGATTGGAGTTATGGATATGCTAATTGCAGCACATGCGAAGGCTAAAGGACTTATTATTGTCACTAATAATGTCCGTGAATTCGAACGAGTTGAGGGCCTTGGACTCGAAAATTGGGTTAGTGCATGAAAGCCCGTCGGCATTGCTTAGAGTTGATCAAGCGTGGACTCAAACGAGGCACTTCATTGTGAAGTGCCTCGTTTTTCATTTCCGTATCGGTTTCGGGTATGGTTCAATAAGTTTCCCTGTTAAACCGTGCCTTTAGCTCTCCCGTATATATGTGCAGTTATATACTTATGCTCCTGCCTTTTTAAGCAGTTCTTCCCATCTCATATCAACTTCGGTCTGTATTTCTTCAATCAGACCTTCATTTCCGGCCTTGAACAGGTGCTTGAATCTGTCCTGTACTTTTAGGAATTCTCGTACGGGAATCTTGTTTTTCGGCTTGTAGTTTACTACATACTTGCCCTCGATTACTTCGTATAGCGGCCAGTAGCACGACTCAACAGCCAACTTGGAAACATCCATCAGATCAGGTGTATTGTATCTCCAGCCTCTCGGACACGGAGCCAGTACGTTCAGGAAGCAGGCCCCTTTTGTATAAATCGCTTTTTCAGCTTTTTCGTACAGATCTCTCATGTTTCCGATCGGCGCTGACTGAGCTACATATGGCAAATGGTGGTTTGCTATAATATCGGTCAGCTCCTTCCTCCACTGCAGCTTGCCCGGAATTACTTTGCCGGCCGGTGATGTCGTGCAATCCGCATACTTCGGAGTAGCCGAAGATCTCTGTATTCCGGTATTCATGTAGGCACCGTTATCATAGCATACATACACCATGTCATGCCCTCTTTCCATTGCCCCGGAGAGTGACTGTAAGCCTATATCATATGTTCCGCCGTCGCCGCCGAATGCAATGAATTTTGTTTCTCCCTCAAGCTTGCCCTTTCTCTTTAAAGCAACATAAGCCGCCTCTACACCGGAAACTGTAGCAGCAACGTTCTCGAATGCGTTGTGAATAAATGAATCCTGCCATGCGGTATATGGATACAGGAATGTGGAAACCTCCAGACAGCCGGTAGATGCTCCTACAACAGCATGGTCTTCAGGCTTCAGCGCTCTCAGAATTTGTCTTACAACTATAGGCGCCCCACAGCCTGCACACATTCTATGTCCTCCGGTAAGTCTTTCCGGCTTTTTTGCAGCTTCTTTCAGATTATATGCCATTTGTCCGCACCCCTTTTTCTCTCACGCCAAGGTAGTTATAAACCCGGTCTACCTTGCCGGTTTTTGCTGTCCTCAGCAATTCCGTAAATACAAATTCAAGATCCTCAGCCTTTACATCTCTTCCGCCTATCCCATAGATATAGTTGATTACCTTTGGAGATAAAACGCCATTTCCATACATCGCACTGGTTACATCGGTAAACAGCGGTCCACCTGCGGCATTGAAGCTGTCGGCCTTGTCCATTACGGCAACAGCCGTGAATTTTGAAAGAGCCTCTGCCAGTTCCTTGCCCGGTAATGGTCTGAAAACTCTTGGTTTTATCAACCCGACCTTCTTACCTTGAGCTCTTAATTCGTCAACCACATATTTGCCGGTTCCGGCTGATGAGTTAAGAATAATCATACAAACGTCTGCGTCTTCAGTCCTGTATTCTTCAAACAATCCATACTTTCTGCCTGTCAATTCGGTAAATTCATTAGACACCTTGAGGATAACTTCTTTAGCGTCCATCATTGCTTGTGCCTGCTGCCTTTTGTGCTCAAAGCAGTGAGTGAAATGATCCAAAGGACCTACTGCAATCGGTTTGTGCCTGTTAAGCAAGTATTTCTCCGGATTGTATTCACCTATAAAAGCCTTGACCTTTTCATCCTCAAGGAGCTCGATATTTTCAATCGCATGGGAGGTAATAAATCCATCAAGGCAAACCATAACCGGAAGCTGTATATTCTCGCTCTCAGCGATTCTATTTGCCATGAGCATATTGTCATACGCTTCCTGATTGTTTTCGCTATATAGCTGTATCCAGCCGGAATCTCTTGCACCCATAGAATCGCTGTGGTCATTATGTATATTAAGTGGCCCGGAAAGCGCCCTGTTTACACATACCAGGACAATCGGAAGCCTTGAGCTTGCTGCGATATAGAGTACTTCCCACATCAGCGCCAGTCCGTTTGCCGAGGTGGCGGTCATTGCCCTTCCTCCCGCAGCAGAAGCGCCCACGCACGCCGACATGGCGCTATGTTCGGATTCAACAGGTACAAACTCCGTGTCAACTACACCATCCGCTACATAAGATGCAAAATACTGGGGAATTTCTGTTGACGGTGTAATAGGAAAGGCCGCAACCACATCAGGATTTATTTGTTTCATGGCAAAAGCAACCGCCTCATTACCACTCAACCTGTCTTTTATGGCCATTTTTTCGTCCCCCTTACCTTTCCTCTACAAAGTCTATGGCTTTGAAAGGGCAAACCTTTACACATATGCCGCAGCCTTTGCAGTGGTCATAATCAAAATCTGTTCTTTTCCCATTTTCGTCTATTAATATAGAAGTGTCAGGACATACCGGATAACACAGCAGACATTGTCTGCACTTATCCCGCAGCCAAATGGGCTTCATGGAACGCCAGTCGCCTGTTTTAAGAAGATGGGCGTTGCCTGAAGAATCAATCGTACCTCCAGCCGCAATGTCTCTCCAGTTCTCATCGGCAGGAGGAGCTTTCAACTCCTTTTTGCTCATAATCCTTTCACCTCCTGCATGGATCTTTCAAGCGCTTTAATATTGCCGCCGACAACCTCAGGCTTACTTGCAAACTTGTGCTTAAATGAGCCAACCATATCATCAAGAAATGCCTGCTCGTCCATGACCTTGCTGACCTTAACAACTGCTCCAAGCATAGGTGTGTTGGGAAAATACTTGCCTAGAGTATCTAATGAAATGGCTCTGGCATCAATAGTACATACTTTCCCTTTGAAGCCGTTAAGAAGCGGTTTCACTTCTTCGGGTGTTTTTGTCGTATTAATGATAATGGCTCCAGCTTCTTTAAGGCCTGAAGTAACATCTACTGTTGCCAGTAAAGTGTCATCTATAACCACCACATAATCAGGCTCATAAATATTGCTATGTATTGATAGCCTTGCATCACTTATTCTATTGTAAGCAGTGATTGGCGCACCCATTCTTTCCGGACCATACTCTGGGAATCCTTGTATGTATTTGCCGGTATTAAATGCTGCATCCGCTAGAAGAAGCGATGCTGTCTTAGCCCCTTGGCCTCCTCGCCCATGCCATCTTATTTCGATGACCTTGCCCATATTTCGACCTCCCTCTGGTTTTATAAAACAACAATAAAAACTAAAATAAATTTAAATCATAAATGAATACAGTAATACTAGGTTTGTTAACCACATTATAGTATAGAACTTAATTTTGTTATTGTCAAGCTGAGATTTCTAAAAAGCCTATGTCTTAATGATTTGAGGCCAACTATACTGTTCATTGTATACAAAAAAATACATTTTTAAAGCCTCCGTCTTCCAGCTGCGCTATGTTTATAAACTTAATCACTCTTTACGGAACAATCAACTTGAGAATCACAAGCAGAACAAAGCCGGGTACTCCAAGAGTCCCGACAATAAATGCTGTAAAGATGTTAAATGCGATATGAAATCCAAACAAACTGCCGATAAAGTTGACCAGCAAAATAGCAATGGCTCCGAGCAGCGCGTTATAGACCAGCTTCAATGCTACCTTCAGCGGTACCAGAAGGAGCCTTCCGAAAATGAACAATATTATGATACCAATTGTGTACGCCAGAATAACTCCATAATCTATCGCCATAACCTCACCAGTATATATATACTTGTACATTCATTTGAATATTACTGAACTTTTAAATGTAATGGGTGAGTCCTTTTTCTTTCACAAGTTTTATGAAATAAGTATATCTTGCTTCGCAGGCTTTCAGTTTGTAAGTATAATAATCTACAAGCTTTTCCTCATGGACATACTCAAAGTTAGTACTGGTTTCAATCCATTCATTCCTTGCTTCCAGTGTCACTCTTAATAATTCTTTTTCCTCAGTGGTCAGTAATATAGATGACGACATCCTGGAAAAAAACGATTTTTTTATTTTTTTTGCTTTTGAATGGCTCTTTCCATGACCGGGTTCATATTTCGTCGCGACCGTATTCATTTTCTGCACCTCTTCAAAACGGGGCGTTTTTCGCGTTCCTTCCCCCTTACGGTCTCTGGCGCAAACGATCCCGTTACCAATTTAATACAGGACGTTCCACGTGTTCTTTCCCTCCTGGCACACTCTGGTGTAAGCATCCTGTCTCCTAATTACAAGTATAGGCGCAAAATTACATTTATATACATTTGTTTTTGAGATGTTGAAGCACAGCATTGGAAGTAACATACCTGAACTGTCCCCAATCCTGCCACTTCCCTTTTATATCTCTGAGTGATTCTACAATTTTAGAAAGCCCTTCCAGATCCACTTCTCTTGCTTCGCTTATCTCATCGTCGCTGGCATCCTCCAGCAGCCGCCCACCAACCTCATCGAGTATGAAGATATACGAATAGAATAATACCTGTTCGCTATCATACTCAAAACATGTCCTGATCAATCCGCCAAAAGATCTTATTTTAACTTTAAGTCCGAGTTCCTCTTTCACCTCGCGAATTACCGCCATAATAATGTCTTCATTGTGTCCTATTCCACCGGTGGGTATTCTGTATATATCACTCGGATATTCATTGCAGGTGGTGACAATGATACTGCCGTTAGGTCTGATGACACAAAAGACTACTTCGCCATGTCTATCCCGTTGAACCATATTTTTTAGTCGGTTGAAGTAACCGGGTAAAGTATAACGGATGGTAATATCTGTTATGCTTCCGTCTGATGCAAGTTGTTTCCATATGTTAAGATATTCGGCCTCATTATAACTGGTCATTGAATATACCTCACTACCTTATTTTAATACTTTTCTTGCCTCATTTCTACAACCGTATTTAAATTTCATATGGCAGTAACAAATTTTAAATATTGTTTTTATATAATAACATTGTATTTTATTGAAACTATTGCGATAATGATATCGTCTATGTATAATACATAATTTTGGGGTGTTAATTCAATGGAGAATGAAGTACAACGCAGCCGTCCTGCAAGCAAAAGGAAAACTGTTATTTTTATTATCCTCGCAGCTTTTATAATATTGACGCTGTCGGTAACAACCGCATTTGCACACATGCTTCTGCAGAATGACAAAGTATACAAGGGTGTTTATATCGGCGGTCAGGACATATCCGGCATGGGCAGGCAGGAGCTGAAGCAGGTACTGGATAACAAGTATAAGGCTGCATTCGACAATCTCGATATCACACTGAAGGCAGGAAAATCGGAGCTTACGGCAAGTTATCCCGAGCTTGATGTGCGATACGACATAGAGGCGGCCGTGCAGAATGCATATGCAGTAGGACGCGGCGGCAGTATTGTTGAACGTCTTTTTGACATTGCCCAGGCTGGTGTTAACGGTGTCACACTTAATATGCCTATGTCCTTCGATGAGAAGAAACTCGAAAGTTTTGTAGGACGTTTTTATGATATGACTTTTGTAAATGTAGAACAAAACGCACTCCTTATTACGGATAGCAATGTCACCATACGCTCGGGTAGAAATGGCGAGATTATTGATAAATCAAAAACTTTGGAACTTGTTAAAGCCTCTATCGCAGATCGTAAAGCCGCTGCTGTTGAACCGGAAATTATCGTTACTCCACGGATGAAATTTAATGTGGATGATCTGCACCAGCAAATTGTCCGAGAACCTTTTGATGCTTTCTACAGGTTAGAGAACTCTGCTTTAACCTTGATACCACATATAGTTGGACGCCATATTGACAAATCACGCTTGGCGGAAATTTTATCGGAACTTGATAAGTCAGAGAGTGTTGAACATATACTTCCGGTTATTTATACGGAACCCAGCATTACTTCTGATCTGGCAACAGCACTATTGTTTAAGGATGAGCTTGCCTCTGCCGGTACTCGCTTTTCCACCGAAACGCAAAATGGTAAAAACAGAAAATATAACATGGGTCTTGCAGTAGAAAAATTTAATAACATGATATTGGTTCCCGGACAGGAATTCTCGTTTAATGAGATTATTGGCCCGCGGAGTGTGGAAACCGGTTTTAAAATAGCTCAAATCTACTCCGCAGGGAAAATAGTAGATGGTGTAGGCGGAGGGATATGCCAGGTTTCCTCTACAATGTACACTGCGGTACTGAAAGCGGATCTGCAGGTCAATGAAAGGCAAAATCACTCCTTTACCGTAAGCTATGTACCTTTGGGACAGGATGCCACGGCATTTTACGGGGGCACTGATTTCAGGTTTGTTAACTCAAGTAAATGGCCGATAAAGTTGACTGCGTCGGTGAGCGGCAATAGAATATCCTTCTCCATAACGGGTACTAAGGATACTCCCGGAAAAACTGTAGTTATCAGCAGCAAAATATTAAAGGAAACTCCTTTCCCTGTAAAATATACCGATGACCCTACCCTGTCTGTTGGTATGACAAAGGAGACACAAGAAGGATTGAAGGGTTATGTCGTAGAGACTTATAAAACCATAAAGATAGATGGCAAGACGATTTCTCAGGCTAAATTACACACCAGTAAATATAAAGCATACGCCCGGGAACTTCTGCAAGGGACGAAACCTCTTGAAGCCTCAGGTGATACTAAAACTACAACTTCCGGCGCACTTGTCCCACCCCCTGAAACAATTGCTCCTTCAAACCCCGCAGCGCCAATGGAAACGGTTAATCCTACTGAAACGCCAATTCCTAACTAAGGGTCGGCTGAAATATTACTTCCGATTCTTTTCTGGAGAACGGAGCTTCAGTGTAATTCTTCGGAAAAGATATAGCGGAAGTTATATTTCAACGATCCCTAAGCCGCACTGCCGACAGAATAAGCCGCCTACGTTCCTGATTTTGTACGGGCGAAGGATCTGCTCCGCCCACACAAAATGCAGCTGTTAATGTGCTTCAATACTTGAGGCCCCGCTGTTTCTTAAAATTAACGTGATGCGATCCACCTTGTCCTCGTCGGTTTTCATACTGAATAAAACCTTGCCCGATTTTACGTCCTTCTCATATTGTTTACTCTTATATTCGGGAATGCCCAGATCTACAAGGCCTCCGACGATTCCGCCCGTTACCGCTCCGGAAATTAAGCCGGTGATCGGTCCTGCTGCTGCAACAATGCCAAGGCCGGGAATCATAATGCTCCCTGCACCGATCAGCACTCCGGCTATCCCGCCAAGTACTCCGCCAGATAAGACTCCGTCAGATATGTTATCGTTTATGCCTGTCTTATCCTTTGTGCTTCTGCCCTCCTTATCTGCATCGTCCCCATCCGCCTGCTTGGCAACGATTGAAATATTGTCTGTGCGCAAGCCCTTATCTTTTATTTGACGTGCTGCCAATTCCGCATAATCCTGACTGTCAAATAGACCCACTACTGTTTTAGACATAAGCCATCCTCCTTGTAATTTATTAGAATTCAGAATTACATTCAATCATTGTTAGTTTTGCAAAATAGCTTGTTCATTATACATTGATTGGTATCCTCAAAGCGATTTTTATACTTTGCTTTGCGGCTTCGCTGCGGTATGGTGTATAATTGATGTGCGATAGTGATAATTTTCTTTACAATCATCAAGAAAATTCGCTTCGCTCATGACTTAAAACCAAAGCGAATTTATCTTGTTC
>CAYGHY010000127.1:6711-8378 GCA_964349435.1 uncultured Oscillospiraceae bacterium | reverse complement strand
GGCTTCCCTGGAATGGGGCATCATCCGGGAGGCGGCTTCCCCGGCTTCCCTGGAATGGGCGGGCCGTCAAGAGAAGCTTCGGATTATGATTATGATGATGCGAGAATCATGCCGTTTTTCGGTATTAGACCGTTATTCCACATTAGGCCCTTTTTTTTCCCCTTCCTGTTTGGATTTCCCTTTTTTTGGTGGTGAAACAACTAGACGGTGTGAAATTACCAAATCATTCAAACAGTCAGGCACCCTTCCCGACTGTTTTTTTCTCACTCTGCGTTCAGCAAAGAATCTAATCGCAGCTAAGGGTCGGCTGAAAAATTAATTCTGATTCTTTTCTGGAGAACGGAGCTTCAGTGTAGTTCTTCGGAAAAGATATAGCGGAAGTTATATTTCAACGATCCCTAAGCTGCAAACTAAGGTATGAAAATCGCCGCAATGAACTTACAAGGACAATTATATCTTCAAAAGTTCATGAAAGTTTATTTTTCAGCAAGCTTTTGAAGGATAATTATATGCTATTTAAGCTCTGCTTCAACTGATGCGTTAACTTCCTTCAAAGCACCGGCAAGCAGTGTATTAAAGGCTTTTGACGCCTCTAGGTACCTGCCGATCTCCGGCACCTTTGCCAGTTCCTCATATTTTTCCCCCAGTTGCTCCAGCCTGGCGGCTGTTTCAGAAGCTGACAGCTTGGAGGAGTAAAGCGCAACCTGTCTCTTATTGAAGCTCTCTAATTCACGTCTGAGAGCCGGATACCTGTCTATAGCAGCTTTAGCCTGCTTCAATTCGGCAAAATCCCCTGTCCTTATTAACTCCGAGGCCAGCTCTACGGCTTTTTCTCTAAGTCCCACGGTAATTCACCTGTTTATATCAGCATTATGTTACCAGTGTATTCTCTCAAGACAGTTCTCGTTACGGCAATTTATCTTTCTGCAGTTTTGCTCCTATCTGAAAAGCTTCATCAGCCAGTTCATAATCTGCATGTCGAATACCATTCCAAAAAGGAAGTTCCACGCAAATACCGCAATAAAGGTAAGCCTCGCAAATATAGGATTAAAGCGAAACAGTGTATTGATGCCCCTGGACATAATTGCTGCGGACCATAACAAAATCAGCATGAAAATAACCAAAGCCAGATTCTTCATCCAAATTGGGCTGTTTTCTGCAATATTGCGCAAAAAAGCATAATAAACAATAGTTGATACCGGTATTATAACGAAGTGAGACATGATGTAAACCTTCATAGTCTTAATACGGGAGGCGGCAGGCGTAACGATTTGCTCGTATTCGCGTCCGTGTTCCTGTACATATATGCTCCCTTCTTTTTTCTTCATAAATTTAAAAAAGTCGAAAAGAGGTACGCATACAAAGGTTACATCAATAATTCCCAGCACTATTATCACTAAAATTACCAGAAAGCAATTGATATACACATCATTCACAGGTTTGCCTGTGAAAAGATGTTTTAATACAGCGGCAACGTCAGGAAGCAACAGGTCCACAGCACCGACCATCACAATTCCGGAGTATAGGGTAGTCCTATTATCAGTAAGCCTTTCAAAAAATCCAGCAGGGTAAAGCAAAATGTTAAGCAGTCTGTCCTTTAAACTGTTCATAAAAATCTCTCCATGTCCCCATTAAATCTCTCCATGTCCCCATTAAATCTCTCCATG
>CAYGHY010000127.1:0-6611 GCA_964349435.1 uncultured Oscillospiraceae bacterium | reverse complement strand
AAATCTCTCCATGTCCCCATTAAATCTCTCCATGTCCCCATTAAATCTCTCCATGCGCCATTCTAACTAAATCATGCGCCAAAAAGCCTACTCCCATCTTTTTGGAATACAATTATAATATAACTTGCCGGCAATAAAATCAATGCCGTTGCCAATAATATAAGCAATGGCATCAGTACCGCAGCATTATCTGCCGGATTGAGCAGCAGGCTGTTGATCCCTCTTAGAGCCCAGCCCTGTGGCGTAAACAAGGAAAGCCGCACAATCTGTTCAGGCATCTCCACGAAGTTCCAGAAACATCCTCCTGCAAAGCCGGTAAGTAAAGCTAAAACCGGTGCTACTGCCTGCAGTTGGGCTAGCGTCCTCAGTATGGATGAAAGAAACAGGCTGATTGCAATAACTGCAAGCAAGTATGTTAATAAAACAAGATAAGACATTACCCCTGCGAATAAAGTGATTCCAAAAAACACTTTTTGCACCACACTGAACATTAATATCTGCAGCGCGCCCGCAGTAAACAGCGCCAGCACACTCCCCTTGAAAGAAACGGCAACAGCGCCGTCTACTGCACCAAGCCGTTTGATCGTGCCGTTAATCCGCTCCTCAATAAGCCACCCGCTGCTAAATAGCATAAAAAACATAATGAACGCTATAATCAGACCTGCCGATGAAGCCGATGCCGCCGGCAGTGTTGGGCGGGATGCCGCCGAAACGGCACCTGCTTTCAGCTCCTTATAGTCAATTGTCATAAGCGGCTTCGGATCCCAAAGTTTATCTGCATATGCGGTCACCTCATCTTTGAAGCCGCTCCCCTTTTCTATCCCGAGTTCCTTATATTGCTCTGCAACACTATTGGCAGCCATATTTGCTGTTATGAGCCTGATTGCCTCACCCGCGATAATTTCCTGGGTAAACCCGGAGGAATAAGACGAGGGTGAACTAACCAGCTCTATCAGACTCTCCGTCTCTCCATTTTTTATAGCCTCTTCAAAGCCCGCCTTTATTATAAAAATCTGCTCCACCTGGCTTTCTTCTAGCATGGATAACCCCTCTTTGCGATTTACAACATGCAGGCTGAGGCCCTCTTTTTTAGAAAATCTTTCCAACAGCAGCACGGAATATCCGGAACCATCTTCATCCACTGCAGCTACCGGAATGATATTAAGCTTCTCATATCTAAGGGCATAGCCTGCAGCAATCATAATCAACAGTGGGATTACAACCATCGCTGCAAAAAACAGCCTATCCCCCATCATCATTTTAAACTTATAAAAGGTAACAGAAATCAGCTTGATATAGTTTACCCCCTTCTCACAAACTTCATAATTAAAGCGGAAAAAGTAAAAAGCACGAATCCCATCGCCGCCAGCACAAGTGCAAAAACACCGGTGTTTGCTGCGTCTTTGCCGGAAAACAGCACCATGAAGCCATCCATAGCCCACCTGCTGATTGTCAGTCTGCTGATTCCTCTGATAAAGCCAGGCATGGCTGAAAGAGGATAAATATTGCCTCCGACAACTGCCATAAGCAAAATACCCAGATTTCCGATTAGATCGGCAGATGCCGGGGATGAAGAAATAGCCGCCACGAAAACAGACCAGGCACTTACTGCCAGAATTAACCCTCCAAAAAGCAGTAAAACATTTTTTACCGGCGCTCCCCAGTAAGTATTGAAAAGCACGGATGTGAACGCAATAATAATACTGAACTGCAAAACCAGCAGCATTATGGACACAATAAGCTTTGACAGCACAACCTTCCACATCCTCACAGGTGAGGCAGACAACCTTCTCGCTACGCCCTCGCTTCTCTCTGTCACCAGCATCTTCATGCCGGGCATCCCTGCAAACATCATAAAGATTACGATCAGCGCCGCCGTAAAATATTCCGCCGGTGTCAGATTATATTGGGGTGCTGCGTCTGAGCTTGAAACTACCTTATTCCTGGCCAGCGCCTCCAGATAATAATCTGCAACAGCATCATTGTACCTTGTTTCCAGCTCTGTACCGGAAAGGCCGGCAATTTGGTCGTAATGATATATGGTTATAATGGCGCTTTGGGCTGCAGACACAAGGTTTGCCGCACTCTGTATTACATTTTTCACCACATAGGCCTGAAGGGGCATAGCACTGCTGCCTATCACCGATACTGGCTTGTTCTCACCAACTGCGACACTGCTCGTAAAGTCCATGGGTATAATTATCACGCCTCCTACGGCCTTGTCGGACAGCTTTTGCATCGCCGCAGCTTCATCCAGCTGCTGTACCTCGCTGAAGATGCTGATTTCGTCAAACTGCTTCGCCAGCATCCTGGTCTGCGTCGTATTCTCCAAATCGACAAGGGCGATTGGGAACGGCTCAATGAAGTTGTTTTTGTTTAGATAAGGCGTCAATGCATTTGTAAAAAAGGATATAAAAAGCAAGGGAGCGACAAGCAGCAATACACATGCCTTCCAATCCCGCAAAAAAAGCCTTATGTCATTTTTCAGCAAAGCGATAAATGAAATCATTTCCTATGTAATTTCCTTCCAAACGCGTCATTGTCCGAAAATAGCGTCAAACACAGGCTTGTTGGTAAGGTAAAAGGTGCCGAAATAAGACATCATCTCCATTTCAATTAAATCAAGCTCCTTACCTGAGGCTGCATTCAAATCTATAACCACACTCTGCTGCACATCGGGCAAAGCAGGCAATTCTATACCAAGCCGGTCTTCCCTTGCCAGATTTACAACAGCAGACATATCCTTTATGCCGAAAAACGGCAAATCTGCTTGAGCACTGAGCCTTGTAGTGATGTTGGCAGTATTGAGTTTTTTGTTTTTCCAGGCGACGCTGTTCAATTCCCCCTTCATACTGCCCTCCCCGCTTCCTCCGACCATTTTCACCCTATATTTGATTATATTATTTTTCTTTAAAGTAAGGTTATCTGTTTTATCTGAGATGTCCAGCTCAATGTCTATTCTGGACTTGCCGCCGTCCTGTGCAGCAACGGCATAGCTTACGGCTATATTACCCAGGGTATCTGTGCCATCCGGCTTTGCAAAGACAGACATGACCCGAAGCTCGGTGGTTTTTGTGCTGCCGGTGTTATTGTTGTTAGTATTGTCAGAGCTGTTGTTCCCGGTACTGATGCTGTTGCCAATATCGGAATTGCCGTCTTCTCCCTGCTCTGTCGCCACAATTTTCAAAAACCGGTTTCTGCAGTCTTCGAATAGCGTACTGCTGCTGCCGGTGTTAATATCCAGCTTGAAGGATTTGCCTCCTGAACGATCAGCCAGATCCAGAGACAGCTTCCTGTCCAATATGTTTCCCGCCTTATCTATCACCACTACCATACTCAAACCGTCCTTTAGTACATAGCTGCTTAAGGTTTCTTTTAAATACTTGCCGAAACCCTCCAGGTCCTTCCTCACATTTAACTTGCCCACAAGGTTATTTTCATTTTCCGTCAGCACTGCAACACCTGTTTCATGCAGAAATCCGATTAAGCGGAAGAGACCTGCATCATCCAGCATTGTCGAAATGTCTGCAAAATTGCCATGTGTAAGCGAAAGCAGCGTTTTATCCTCTGCAATAAATGCAGCCAGTTCGCCAAGAAGTACTGTCGCCGCGGATTCATCCAGCGACACAAGCACTTCCCTTCCCTTCACCACCTGACCCGAAAGTGTCACTTCCCTTTCCTCACCATAGTTTACGGAACCCTCGGTTATCAGCCTGGAAAAAACATCACCAAGCTTGTCTGCCGAATTATTCAGGGCGGTTGCATCAAATTGCAGCGTCTGCGCGATGTCAGTTCCTTTTATAAGCCTTTCAGGCCTTACCGGTATAGAAAATTTGTCATACACATCGTCCAATTTATCAAGCTTTACGCTAAAATACTTGTCGGGCAGAAGTACGGGAACAGTGAAGTAAAGCATACCGGCTTTTGAAAAAATTTCTGCATCCAGAAAGGGCACTTTTTCCATAAGCAATGACACTCCGGATATTGCCACATCTTCTCGTGGCTGCCGCTTTGTGTCCACCACAAGTTTGCTCCTCTTGACCAAGTCGAAAAGTCTGTCCGCATTGTTCAGTCCAAAGGGTTTCCCGCTTGATTTAATATCTGCAGTAAGCTCCATGCGCCGTCTATAGGCCATGTCCATGTAGGGCTTCTGTTTTTCCATGAAGGAGGTGTAATTATCATTTATCCATTGAGAGTATTTGCGAAAATTTTTACTCTCGGCCTCAAAGTAGATTTCTCTGGCATCGGTATTCCACACTAGCTTTGCCAACAGAAGAATACCGGCTGCGGCCAGTAACACAACTGCAAAAGCAAATCCCCTTTTCCCACTTTTATATTTCCTCATTTTCTCAACTCCTGTTAATTCTTCTATAAGTTTAGTCAGTCCGTTCTGTAAGTCTTACTAGAACCGACTCAAGACCGTCTGCTCCGAAGGCTTTTTTTAATTCGTCAGATGAACCTGTTGCAAGTATTCTGCCTCTGTCCATAATCGCTATCCTGTCACAGAGGGTTTCAAGCTCATCAATGTAGTGGCTTGTGAATATGATGGTCCTGCCTTCCCTTTTGAGGATTGCCAGCGCATCAAGAATATATCTTCGCGATTGTATATCCACTCCTACTGTCGGTTCATCCATTACAAGTATTGCCGGATGGTGAAGCAGAGATACCGCAATATTCAATCGGCGTTTCATCCCTCCTGAATATTGTGAAACCCTGTCTTTGATTCTTTTTTCAAGTCTCACAACAGATACCGCCTCAGCTATACGTTCCTGCTTCAAGCTGCCTTTCAGGCCGTATATTCCCGCCCAGAAATCCAAGTTGTCCGCTCCGGAAAGCATCGGATAAAGTGCTATATCCTGGGGTACGAAACCAATTACAGCCTTTACTTTGTCCGGATTTTCCACAACACTCGACTCGTTGACAAATATGTCTCCTGCCGTAGGTTTGCAAAGTGTGGCAAGAATGGATATAAGCGTGGACTTGCCCGCCCCGTTAGGCCCGAACAGGCCGAAAATCTCGCCTCTGCTTATATCGAAGTTAAGTTCTCGCAGCACTTCATTCCTGCCATATTTCTTACTAAGCCCTCTTACTTCAATAATTGCTTTATTATTCATAAGTATAGTATCTCCCTGCATTATACCTGATCTGCTGTTCACTCCCGCCCGACTTGCTCCTCCGGAAGCATCCGTTCACCATTACACTCTATTTTACCATATCGGGAAAGACCTGCAAACAAATAAACGTGCCAATCGTACTCCTACGTCAATCGCATTCCCCCATTCACCGGAAACCATTGAACCGCAAAGTTTAATAATATATACTATACTGCATGGGAAATATGATACTTTTCACTTTATATGGGAAAACAGCCCTGCTTTTTTGATAAGCACCGACGGACCTGTTTACAAGGAGGCTTTTATGTTGTATCCAATAAAATTCAAGCCTTTATATAAGGATTATATATGGGGCGGCAGAAATTTGGAGACCTTGGGAAAAACCTTGCCTGCTGCCGGAATTGTTGCAGAAAGCTGGGAGGTGTCGTGCCATAAAAACGGCTCCAGCATTATTGCCAATGGTGAATATGAAGGGACAACACTTCCTGATCTTTTAGGACAGCTTGGCAGGAAACTTGTCGGTAATTCGCTGCTGCAGAAGGATGTGGACAAGTTTCCTCTCCTCATCAAATTCATTGATGCGGAAGATAACCTGTCGGTACAAGTGCATCCGGATGATGTCTATGCATTTGAAAATGAGAATGGGGAATACGGCAAAAACGAAATGTGGTACATCATCAGTGCAAAACCAGGCGCAAAGCTTGTTTATGATGTTTTTCCGGGCACCACCCGTGAAGAGTTCGCCGACGCAGTTTCTAAAAACAGTGTGGAAAGCTGTCTGAAAACAGTAGAGGTATTCCCTGGCGATGTCATTAACATACCGGCAGGGCTGGTACACGCCATCGGCAAAGGCATACTGCTGGCCGAGGTACAGCAAAATTCGGACACCACTTATAGAATATGTGATTATGGACGTACCGAAAGACCGCTCCATATTGAGAAGGCCCTTGATGTCATTGATTTCAAATCCGCCGGGCGCAGGGAAAAATACGCAGGAGTGGAACTCAATCTCGGTAACGGCTGCTCTAAAAGAATTGTTATAGCGAATCAGTATTTTTGCACGGAAGTTTACAATATAGCAGGCATAGTTAATGAAAATGCCGATGGCGGGAAATTTTTTATTTATACCTTCACATCCGGGAAAGGAAGCATTGCGTGGAACGGAGAGGAGCTTGCCATCCGTGCCGGCGAATCAGTTCTGATACCTGCCGAAATGGGGATATACTCCTTGACCGGTGAATTCACAGCTCTCAAGGCTTACATGCCTGATCTTGAAACCGATGTGCTGCAGCCGCTCTTAAACTCCGGCAGATCGAGAAGCGAAATATGCTGCGAGGTTGGAGGACTAGAAATATAGCAGTTACGGCTGATGATTCCATAGGCTGATGATTCCATAGCAGTACCATATTGCGTTTTTTATGCGTAATTCGTAATATTTTGTCGAAATATTTTCTTAATTAATTTGTAATAATTGATTCCTTTTATTACATGTTATGA
>CAYGHY010000126.1:0-8441 GCA_964349435.1 uncultured Oscillospiraceae bacterium | reverse complement strand
TGGTATAGTAATCAAGGGAGGGTATCTGTGCCTTTCCGTAAACAGGAGCATAATAAATAGCCATAGTTTTTGTGGAGTGGAATTACAGTGAAACTTGTTTTAAGGTGATATCCGGGGGTGAAATGTTGAAAGGGAAAAATGCACAAAAGAGGAAATACAAGCTTAAGAAAAAAGGTAAGAGCATTCACTTGCAAGAAATACAAGGAATATTGATTCTGGCTCTCGGCATACTGATGATGTTAAGCTTTTATGTCAAGGATTCGATTGGCATGTTTGGTACGTTTATAAGGGAAGTGTCTCTTGGATTGCTTGGCATTCCGGCATTTTTGATCCCGCCTGTCATTATACTTTATGCCGCATTGTTAGTTTTCACACTTGATGGAGCGAAGTTGAAAAACAAGCCGCTTTACACCTTCTTCCTGTTTTTGCTTGTTTCGGCGCTGATACAAACAGGGCATTACAGACCTGAGGATTACAATGGTTTAAAGCCAATAGATGCTTTAGGGCAGTTTTATAATGATGGGAAAACTTTTGTCGGCGGAGGCGTTTTGGGCGGTCTTATAAGCCTTCCATTTCTTGTTACCTTCCGTTTATTAGGTACAATTATTATTCTAACTACGTTATCATTGGTGGACATAATATTGTTAACAAACAGCTCCATTTCTACCTTTATAAAAAACATTCGAAGTATTTTTGTACATATAGACAGTACTGCAAAAACTAGGGTAAAAGGCAAAATGACTAATGAAACTGATGTTGAAGCTGATATGCAGCCGATTATTATGGGAGATGGTGATGAAATGTCGCTTCGGTTTGACAAAAAGCCTAAAGTAATCGATTTTAGAATAGAAAAGACTGCCAGAGAGCTTAAGGATGCAACAGTTAAGAAGAGTAATAATGAATCGAAAGCGGCTGAAGAAGATGATCCACTGGAGCTTGTAATGGGTGATTTAAAAAAGAAGAATCTAAAAACATCTATAATACAGCCAAAATCAACGTCGCAGAAGACTGAACCTGAATTACATGAAATTATTGTAAAAAACCCAGGTTCTAAAAATTGTGCTCAGGTTAAGTACATATACCCGCCATATGATCTTCTAAAGGAAGATGTGGATGCGGGTGGCAATGCCAGGAATTATCGCAACCAAGTACTGGAGGGTGCAAAGAAGCTTGAGGAAACACTGAGCAGCTTTGGTGTATCAGCAAAGGTTATCAATGTCACAAGAGGTCCAACGGTTACCAGATATGAGCTGCAGCCAAGTACAGGTGTCAAGGTAAGCAGGATTGTGAACCTTGCCGATGATATCGCGCTGAACCTAGCCGCTCCGGCCATACGGCTTGAAGCACCCATACCTGGAAAAGCGGCCATAGGCATAGAAGTGCCAAATAAAGAAATCAATATGGTTCGTGTCAGGGATGTGATAGAGTCCCAGGAGTTTGCTCAGCATCCCTCAAAAATTGCTTTTGCGGTTGGAAAGGATGTATCGGGAGAAACCATTATTGTGGACATTGCTAAAATGCCTCATCTTTTGATTGCCGGCGCTACAGGCTCAGGCAAAAGCGTTTGCATAAACAGCCTTATTGTGAGCTTGCTATACAAAGCTGCGCCAGATGAAGTAAAGCTGCTGATGATTGATCCTAAGGTTGTAGAACTAGGTATTTATAATGGAATACCACACCTGCTGATACCTGTTGTAACCGAGCCGAAGAAAGCGGCGGGTGCATTGAACTGGGCAGTGCAGGAAATGGTAAACCGGTACAAGATTTTTGCAGACAAGGCCGTCAGGGATATAAAAGGCTATAATGAATTGATGAAAAAGACAGGTGAACGACCGACACTGCCGCAAATAGTCATAATCATAGACGAGCTCGCCGATTTAATGATGGTAGCACCCGATGATGTGGAGGATGCAATATGCAGGCTGGCTCAAATGGCGCGGGCAGCCGGAATGCATCTTGTTATTGCTACCCAGAGGCCTTCTGTAGATGTTATTACAGGTATCATAAAAGCTAATATACCGTCAAGAATATCCTTTGCTGTCTCATCACAGATAGATTCGAGAACTATTCTAGACATGGCCGGGGCAGAAAAACTGCTGGGCAGGGGTGACATGCTGCTGCATCCTGTCGGGAAACCAAAGCCCATAAGGGTACAGGGTGCAAACATAACAGATATTGAGGTAGAAAAAGTGGTTGAATTTGTTAAAGCTCAGGGAAATGTTTTATACAACGATGATATTATAGAAGAAATAAACAACGATAATAATCCATATTATAACAGTGATATTGAAAGAGATGAACTGCTGCCAAAAGCAATTGAGCTTGTTGTTGATGCAGGTCAGGCTTCGGTTTCCCTCATACAGCGCAAGTTTAAGGTTGGATACGCAAGGGCGGCAAGAATTGTAGATCAAATGGAGGAAAGAGGAATTGTCGGTAGCTTTGAAGGCAGTAAGCCCCGGCAGATACTTATTTCGAGGCAGCAATGGCAGGAAATGCAGATGACTAATAAGGAATGAGCGGAGGTTTTGGCAGGTTAAATGTGCAGTGCAGGTAAAGTCTTCCGATGGAGAGCTGCATCATAACACCGCTGCGACTTACGCTATGCCGGATCGGTACGGTATTGCCCGGGAAAACCCGAAACAGGCGAATAAAGGTTTAAATAATTATTAATTGTGTTAGAATTATTGAAAGGAAAATATATAGGGAGAAGGATAATGCCATTTTTACCTGTCAGCAGGAATGACATGGAAGCAAGGGGTTGGGATAGCCTTGACTTCCTTTATATAAGCGGTGATGCATATGTGGATCATCCAAGCTTTGGACATGCCATCATAACCAGATTGCTTGAAAGTGAGGGATATCGGGTTGGTATTATTCCTCAGCCGGATTGGAAGGACCATAATGATTTTATGAGGTTAGGACGACCTAACTATGCAGTTCTGATTTCATCCGGTGTTATTGATTCCATGGTCAATCATTATACAGCGAGTAAAAAGCCGAGAAGTGATGATAGTTATTCGCCGGGTGGCAAATTCGGTTTCAGGCCCGATAGGGCAGTAATAGTCTACGCAAACAGGGTTCGGGAAGCTTTCAAGAACATTCCGATTATTATCGGAGGGCTTGAGGCAAGCCTTAGAAGATTTGCCCATTATGACTACTGGGATAATAAGGTGAGACGTTCCATTTTAGTTGACAGTGGGGCAGATTTACTAATTTTCGGCATGGGAGAAAGACCAGTTCTGGAGGTAGCCAATTCTCTGGCAAAAGGCTGGAGAATTGAAAATCTACGAAATATCAGGGGTACTGCATATTTAGCAAAGTCATCAGAGTTGTCAGGATTTTTGGAGGCCACAGAAAAGCAAGCTGAGTACAACGAAAAGATAATGGATGATGCTGAAACTAAAAGGAAAGATTCCAGGACTACCCGCACTGAAACGCCCAAGGTATTGATACATTCTTATGAAGAAGTATCTGAAAGCAAAAGGATATATGCTCAAACGTTCATGGTTCAATATAACGAGCAGGATGCAATTAACGGAAGAACCCTCGCGCAACCCCATGGCGATAAATATGTAGTGCAGAATCCACCATCTTACCCAATGACAGTCAGCGAACTTGACCGGATCTATGCGCTGCCATATGAAAGAACATATCATCCCTCCTATATAGAGGAGGGAGGCATTCCGGCTATCAACGAAGTTGAATTCAGCATTACCAGTCACAGAGGCTGTTTTGGAGGTTGTTCCTTTTGCGCATTGAATTTTCATCAGGGAAGAGTCATTCAGAAACGCAGTCAGGCATCAATTCTGAATGAAGCAAAAAAGCTCGTGTGGCAGCCGGGTTTTAAGGGATACATTCACGATGTGGGCGGACCGACAGCCAATTTTCGAAACATTGCCTGCGACAGGCTAAAAATGTACGGTGCTTGCAAGGGAAAACAGTGTTTATATCCGCAGCCTTGCAAAAATCTAAAGGTAGACCACAGTGAGTATCTGGATTTATTAAGGAAGCTTAGACAAATACCTGAAGTGAAAAAGGTTTTTATTCGTTCGGGTATCAGATATGACTATCTTATGCTGGATAAAAATGATGACTTTTTTAATGAGCTATGCCAGCACCATGTAAGCGGACAGCTTAAAATAGCGCCTGAGCATGTTGCAGACCGGGTTCTTGAGAAAATGGGGAAACCCGGCAGGATGGTTTATGATGGCTTTATTAAGAAATTCTATGAGATCAATAAAAGGATTGGTAAAGAGCAATATTTAGTGCCATACCTTATTTCCAGCCATCCTGGGAGTGATCTGAATGCTGCTATTGAGCTTGCACTTTATCTAAAAAGCACAGGATATTCGCCAGAACAGGTGCAGGATTTTTACCCAACACCTGGTACACTTTCTACCTGCATGTTTTACACATCACTTGATCCAAGAACTATGGAGAGCGTATATGTTCCTTTTTCTCCAAAAGAGAAAGCTATGCAGAGAGCTTTGCTGCAGTTTAAGCGTAGAGAAAATCAGCCCCTCGTAAGAGAAGCTCTCCGAAAAGCAGGGAGGGATGATCTGATAGGATATAGCAAGGAATGCCTTGTGTTGCCGGAACGACACAGGCGGTTTAATGGGAAAACCGGAGCAGGTCAGAGTGAGGGTCATGACACAAGGAAAATGAAGAAAGGTTACGGAAGAAAACAGAAGGAGGCAGAGGTACGGAGGCGAAAAGCAAAAGAAACCGCAAACAGATGAATAAAAAGAAATTGTAGCAGTTAAAAAAATAGTAGATGAAAGGTGAATTACGATGGGAGCTAAAATATTAAATGGAAATAAATTATCAGAACAGATACGACTGGAACTTAAAAATCAAGTTGATGTATTGATCTCAAAAAGCATAAACCCGGGTTTGGCAGTTGTGCTGGTGGGACAGGATCCTGCCTCCCAAATTTATGTGGGGAAAAAGAGAAAAGCTTGCGAGGAGCTTGGCATCAATTCATACCCGCATCTTCTGGAAGAAAGCACCAGTGAAAAACAATTACTGTCCCTTATCAGTGAATTGAATGACAATAAAAATATCAGCGGTATACTGGTACAACTCCCACTACCAAAACATATTGACGAAGAAAAGATTATACTAGCCATCAACCCAGAAAAGGATGTGGATGCCTTTCACCCATTAAATGTAGGCCGAATCATGACAGGTAATCCTGCGTTTCTGCCATGTACTCCTGCAGGAATTATGGAATTGATAAAAGAAAGTAAAATGACGGTTGAAGGAAAAGAATGTGTGGTGGTAGGTAGAAGCAATATTGTCGGGAAACCGATGGCAATGCTTCTTCTGGCAGCAAATGGAACTGTAACCATATGTCATTCGAGAACTCGTAATTTGCCTGAAGTATGCCGCAGAGCAGATATTCTTGTTTGCGCTATTGGAAAACCGGAGTTTATAAAAGGCAGCTTTATTAAACCTGGCGCAGTAGTGGTTGACGTTGGCATGAACCGTCTTGAGAATGGTAGGCTGGTTGGCGATGTTGAATTCGCTGCAGCATCGGAAATAGCATCAGCCATTACTCCCGTACCTGGCGGCGTTGGACCCATGACCATTACCATGCTTATGAAAAATACTATTAAGGCAGCTTCATACAGACACAGACTCTGAGGATGTTTTGTTTTTCTTGACATAAAAATTAAATAAGTTTACAATTGATTTATATTTTGTATAATAAGCAGATGGTTCAAGCCATCTGCACATTATTAATAGCCGGTATTAACCGGTATGACCATTGAAAACTGAATACGAGGAGGTGTGTGTTATTATTGAAGAGGCTATAGCATTATTGATTGGCCTTGTAATTGGAGCATTTATTGCTTCATTTATATCGTTCCGTAAGGGATATAACCGCAGAAAAAATGATGCAGAAGCTGAAATCGGCAGTGCAGAGCAGGAATCAAAAAGAATTGTGAACGATGCTTTGAAGACAGCCGAGAGTAAAAAGAGAGAAGCTCTACTGGGAGCCAAGGAAGAGGTTCACAGAAGCAGAATTGAATTGGACAGGGAAATCAAAGAACGAAGGAACGAGATTCAAAGGCATGAAAGACGACTGGTTCAGAAAGAAGAAACTCTCGACAAAAAGGTTGAAACACTGGAGTTGAAGGAAGAAGCACTGAGTAAAAGAACGAAGGAAGTACAGGCAGCCCATGAAAAGGTGTCCGAACTCCAAAAAAAACAGCTTGAAGAACTGGAAAGAATCTCAGGTTTGTCAATTGAGGACGCAAAGCAATATCTCATTAGAAACGTAGAGGATGAGGTTAAACATGAACTTGCGATGCTTGTGAAGGATTATGAAGCAAAAGCAAAGGAAGAAGCCGATGGCAAGGCTAGAGATATCATTGCGACTGCAATACAGAAATGTGCCGCTGATCATGTGTCTGAGTCTACAGTATCAGTGGTTCCGTTGCCTAATGATGAAATGAAAGGCCGTATTATAGGCCGCGAAGGCAGAAACATCAGGACGCTTGAGACACTTACAGGAATTGATCTTATTATTGATGATACTCCTGAAGCAGTAATACTCTCAGGATTCGACCCTATAAGAAGGGAAGTAGCAAGGATAACACTAGAAAAGCTGATTATTGACGGACGGATACACCCGGCGAGAATCGAAGAAATGGTTGAGAAGGCAAAGAAGGAAGTTGAGAATACCATTCGCCAGGAAGGTGATCGCGCTACCTTTGAAACAGGGGTGCATGGATTGCATCATGAGGTAATTAAACTTCTCGGTAAGCTTAGGTTTAGGACCAGCTACGGACAGAATGTTCTAAATCATTCCATTGAGGTTTCAACTCTTGCCGGAATTATGGCTGCAGAACTCGGAGCAGATGTAGCGCTCGCTAAAAGAGCAGGACTGCTGCATGACATAGGGAAGGCTGTTGACCACGAAATGGAAGGTTCTCACGTTACCATTGGCGGCGATCTTGCCAAGAAGTACAGAGAAGGAAATGACATTATCAATGCAATTCTGTCGCATCACGGAGACGTCGAACCTACTTCGCTTATAGCGGTACTGGTACAGGCCGCTGATTCCATATCGGCTGCAAGACCGGGGGCAAGAAGAGAAACCCTTGAATCATATATCAAGAGAATTGAAAAGCTTGAAGAGATAGCAAATTCCTTCCCTGGTGTTGAAAAATGCTTTGCAATACAGGCGGGTAGGGAAATAAGGATAATAGTCAAGCCTGAAGATGTATCTGATGACGAAATGATATTGAAGGCCCGTGAAATTGTTAAAAAAATCGAAAGTGAACTTGAATACCCTGGTCAAATAAAAGTAAATGTCATTAGGGAAACAAGAGCAACTGAATACGCCAAATAAAAACGAGTGGGCATCGAGTCTCCTTTGGCACATTTCGTTTTGCGAAATTGATTGATTTGTCTTTTTTGTTACGCATATGACCACGTAATAACACAAAAAGCGTGCTGAGGCACGCTTTTTGTGTTATAGTAAAGATTATTGTATTACATGACGGAGGAATTAATCTTGAAGGTATTGTTCATAGGTGATATTGTAGGAAAGCTAGGGAGAAAATCCGCAAAAGAAATGATATCACGCATTAGGCGGGATATGCCCTTTGATTATTGCGTGGCTAATGGTGAAAATGCGGCAGGTTGTGCAGGTATTACACATGTTGTGGCTCAAGAACTATATAATTGCGGAATTGACGCATTGACAATGGGTAATCATACATGGTCAAAAAGAGAAATAATAAATTTTATTGATTCTGATTCTAAAATTGCCAGACCTGCCAATTACCCTCAGGAACTGCCTGGAAAAGGTTCGGTAATCATTGGTGGCGAACTGGGAATTATTAATCTGCTCGGCAGAATATATATGGATGCGGTAGACTGCCCTTTTAAAACTTTGGACAGAGAACTGGAGCACTTGAAAAGTAAAGTAAAAGCAGTCCTTGTAGATATGCATGCCGAAGCAACCTCTGAAAAATGCGCTCTGGCATGGCATGCCGACGGAAGGGCAAGCTGTGTCCTTGGCACTCATACTCATGTTCAGACGGCAGATGAGAGAATATTGCCCTGCGGCACCGCATTTATAACGGATGTTGGCATGACCGGCCCGCATGAGGGAATCATTGGGATTGACAGGGGGATTATCATGGAAAAGTTTCTGTCATATATGCCGGTCAGATTTGAACCGGCCAATGGTAGTGTCCAATTTAACGCTGTTCATATGGAAATAGATGATAAAACGGGAAAGACTCAAAGCATCCAACGGCTATCTAAGGTTTTTAACCTTTAAAGCATTCAAATTGAGTGAAAACGATTACCGGTTGAGTGAAAACGATTACCGGGCTTTTTTAGACTATCAAATCAAAATTTCTAAAATTTAACTAAATAAAAAGGAATTTGCATATTTGTGTAGAATTAATATACTTTATTAT
>CAYGHY010000125.1:0-8581 GCA_964349435.1 uncultured Oscillospiraceae bacterium | reverse complement strand
ATATCTATGATTATTTTGAACCGCTGCTCAGAAAAGAGCCATACACTAGCGAAGTTCATAAGCTATATAGGTTGACGGAGAGCGTCCTTCGTAGAGTAGAGGGGAAGCCGCTGCACGAGAAGATTCTCAAGACGATTGCGCTCATTTACCTGGTAGAGCAATATGAAAAACTGCCGCCTGTTGTGGACATGATCGTGGACGCTTACCGAGATTCGATCGGATCCACAAAAGAGATTGACCTTACCCTCAAAGACTTGATTGATAATGACTGCGTGATCTATCTCAAGAGAAGCAACAACTATCTCAAGCTCAAGGAAACCAGCGGTGTTGATATACAAGAGGAAATAACCAATTATAAAAATCAACGGTTGTCCGGCGTAACGGCTACAAAAATTCTCAATGAGTCTGCCTTTGACAGCTTTATGTACCCGAACGCTTATAACGACGCGAACGATATAATCCGCTATTTCGACTTTACGTTCATTGGAAGTAAAGAATTTTGGGCTGTCACAGACTGGGAAAGTAAGAACTCTGGTAGTAACGCAGACGGCTTTATTTACGCTATAGTGCCCGAGAGCGAAGCGGAAATCGAGAAGCTGCGCACAGCTATACTTAAAGATAACAAACCCCACAACCGCACCGTTTTCATTCTGCTAAAGAAGTGGGTTGACATTACTAAGGACGCACTCGACTACGCTGCTATCACATATCTCAAAGGCGAAGCGGCAGAGTCAGGGGATGAAATTCTCAATGATGAGTACGCCATTTACGTGGAGGATTTATCAGATGTTGTGGGCAGTTTCATCAACAGTTATGCCAGGCCTGAAAACGGTAGTGCGTATTACTTCTATAATTCAAACCACTACAACTTTCGGCGCAAAGCTCAGTTATCCGGGTTGCTCTCAGACATCTGCGAAGCGGTGTTTTGCCGGTCACCGATCATCAACAATGAATCCATCAATAAGAATGATCTGCCCACTGTCGCTATTAACAGCCGAACCAAAATATTGGCCGGATTGCTCGCAAGCGAACTTGCCCCGAATATTGGGCTCACAGGCACCGGACAGGATGTATCCATCATGCGTAGTACTCTTGTTAAAACAGGTGTGCTTGAAAACGCTGATACTAGCCCGAGGATTCAACTTCAGCCTGAAAACGGCAAGATGACGGATATGTTAACTCAGATCAGCACTTTTTTCACGGTTAATGCCGCAAGTCAAGATGGCGCAAGCTTTCAAAACCTATATAACACGCTTACGCTAC
Organism: uncultured Oscillospiraceae bacterium; assembly: GCA_964349435.1. Taxonomy (GTDB): domain Bacteria; phylum Bacillota; class Clostridia; order Acetivibrionales; family DTU013; genus CAYGHY01. Next base: position 7,318 of record CAYGHY010000125.1, on the reverse strand, counting down.
ATAGTAATGGTTTCGGTATGAAGCGCGGTGTAATCCCAATATATATTGCTCTCGTACTACATTTATATAAAAATAACCTTGTGATTCTGTATCGTGAGAGCGAGGTCAAGATCACACCGGAGCTCCTTAATGATATTAACGAGTCACCCGGTGAATACACCGTTATCCTCGAAGATTGGAATGAGGAAAAGGCGCAGTATATGGCACGGTTAGAAGAGTTTTTTAAAGAGTTTGTAACCGAGAGAGAGAAAGCCTATAACCGTTTCACATATCTATTTCTCGCCATGAACCGCTGGTATTTATCACTCCCGAAGTTTGCCAAAGAATCCACACAGAGGTATTGTGCCGATGGCAAGACGGAAAAGATCGCATCGGACAAGAGGAAGTTCGTAGGCAGCCTTAAACAGATGAGCGTCAATCCGCGAGAATTTCTTTTTAATAAGGTCTTTGGTATTTTTGGGTATAGAAACTTCAACGTGAATGTGGTCGATAACATCGAAGCGACAAAGTCCGAGTATGACTGTGCGGTCAGAAATCTGATTGATTACCTGAATAGCAAGGTCAAAACATTGTTTGCAGGTGACAAGTCAAACGGGAGCCTGGCTTCTACTATCAAAGATTGGTATGAATCCCTTAGCGAAAGAACGAGGCAGCACCTATTTACCGGAAATGAGAACAAAACCCTTGAGTTAATGGCGTCAGTGACAAACGATGAATATTTATTTATACAGCGTCTTGCAAAGGCGGTCACTTACCTGAGAATTGACGACTGGAACAATGATACCGTTGAAGTGTTTCTCAGTGATTTAGATACTTTCAAGAAAACTGTCGAGTATTTCAATAGCCAGAAGGCTGACAATGATCAAGGCACAAAGTCTTATGAAATCATTATCACTGATGCTAGTGGAAAGCGCTTGCCCAAACGCTTCGATAAGACAGATTACAGTGAACGCGCGATCTTGCTCCGAAATGAGATCAGCACTGCTCTCGATGAAATGGGACAGGCCATTACCGAACATGAAAAAAGGCAGGTACTAATTGAATTGCTGGAAAAACTATGTTAGAAGGTGGTGCGCTGCATGGGTATAACCGCTTATTTCGATAATGCCGCAACGACTTTCCCAAAACCTGAAGTAGTCTATCAGTTTATGGATACTTTCTACCGTGAATGCGGCGTAAATGTCGGGCGCGGTCAGCACAAGCTAGCGGCTAAGGCGTCAGCTATCGTTGCCGAAACCCGCAAGTTACTCCTCGACCTTAACCACTGCCCAAAGAAGGCAGTCATTTTCACCCCGTCGGCAACAGAAGCATTGAACCTTATTCTGCGGAGCCTCATCTGCAAGGATAACCTTAACATATACGTATCACCTTTTGAGCACAACGCAGTTACGCGAGTCATCAACTATGCAAAACAGACTTTTAAGTTTGGTGTGATTACTCTTGCATTTGACAAAGTGGCATACAAATATGACCTTGATCAGAACAAGTATCAATTTGCAGAGAATAAACCGGATGTTGTTATTATAAGTCACGCGAGCAATGTCTGCGGTGTGATTGCACCTATAGTTGAGATATGCGAACAGTCAAAAAAATACGACGCTGTGAACGTCATAGATATGTGTCAAACGATGGGGCTTATCGATACTGACCTCAACAGCGACAACATCGATTATGCTGTGTTTGCAGCTCATAAGACCCTATACGGGCCGCTAGGTCTAGGCGGTTTTATCATGGACCTTAACTCTAGCCCGGAACCGTTAATATATGGAGGAACTGGGTTAGATTCAGCTAATCCTCTTCTTCCTGATGTACTGCCCGATCGCTACGAAGTCGGGAGCCAAAACATATTAGCAATCGCAGGCCTGAATGCGGCATTAAAATGGATTCACCGCGTCGGAATAAACGTGATTTACGAAAAAGAAAATGAAAACCACAGGCAGTTAATAGAGTTGCTCTCGAATTATGTCAATATTAAGATCATATCACCGCTTGACACAAGCCTTGGCATCGGTGTCGTATCAGCGGTCTTTGACGGTTACAGCAGTGACAACATCGGGCAGATACTCAGCGAGCGAGACATTGCAGTCCGCTCGGGATTACACTGCGCACCGGACGCTCACCGCTTCTTAGGGACTTTCCCCTCCGGGACAGTGAGATTCAGCGTCGGGTATTTCGACACTGATGAAGATTTTGCGCAGTTGAAAGAGGCCTTGGACTATGTATACGAGAACTCGTAAAGGAGGGCACATATGAGTCTTCGAGATGTAGAGGTAAAGCAATCATACCGCACTTCCATAGACGCGATCCCGAGCAGTTTTTATATTCCGTTGCTTAGCAGGGCTATATCGTATGACCGGGCTGTCGGCTTTTTTTCGTCAACTATCCTTAGCAAGATATATACTGGAATATCTGCTCTTGCCAACAACGGCGGCAAGATTCGGATTGTTGCCTCCCCAAAGTTGTCGGACGATGACGTTAAAGCCATCCGGCAAGGTTATAAGATGCGCGATATAGTAATGCGAGAAGCCGTCCTACGCGAGCTTAACGAGCCTAAAACCCACTTTGAAGAAAAGTGCCTCAACCAGCTCGCCAACCTAATTGCTGAAGATATCATAGATATTAAGATAGCCTTTCTTGAGAAGAATAGCAGCTTTGGTATGTACCATGAGAAAATGGGCCTTATTACAGATAGTGAAGGTAATACAGTCGCGTTTTCGGGTTCGATGAATGAATCGCTGACTGCAGTGTCTCTTAATTACGAATCTATCGATGTATTCTGCACCTGGAAGAGCGACGAACAAAGAGATCGTGTCGAGGCCAAAAAGGCTGCCTTCTCCGCGATATGGAACAACGATGAACCTGATATCGTGGTCCTGGAATTTCCGGAGCTTTCAGATGAGATTATCCGGCGTTATAGACGCGAAAAGGTGGAACGTTATGAAAGCTTTGATGATGATCCCGAAGCTTTACCGGTGTTGCCAGAGTTAGAACGATGTGGAGCGGTAGTACCTGAAAGTGTGACTCTCCATAAATATCAATTAGAGGCTATAGACGCATGGGTGCAGAGTGATTTCTGCGGTATATTCGATATGGCGACAGGCACCGGAAAGACATACACTGGGCTTGGCGCGTTGGCTAGGCTATGTGATGCTGTTGAGGACAAATTAGCAACAATTATCGTCTGCCCATTCCAACATCTGGTCGAGCAATGGGTTGAGGATATTGAACGTTTTAACATCAAGCCTATCATTGGTTACTCTGCCTCATCACAAAAAGACTGGCTGAAGAGGCTCGAAGACGCCATTCGTGATCAGAAGCTCCATGTGCGAAATAAAGAGTTTTTCTGTCTAGTAACGACCAATGCGACCTTTGCTTTAGATAAGGTCCAGAATTTGATCGCTAAGATCAGGGGTGATCTGCTTCTTATAGTAGATGAAGCACATAACTTCGGGACAGAGCGATTAAGCAATCTTTTAACAGGAAGATATACGTACCGCCTAGCCTTGTCGGCTACTTTGGAACGCCACAATGATGATGAAGGAACGAATCGGCTTCGCAGCTTTTTTGGCAAGAAATGTATCGAATACACATTGGAGCGGGCGATTGATGAAAATAAACTCACTCGGTATATGTATCACCCAATACTCACTAAGCTAAACGAGGCCGAACTCAGTATTTACTCTCAATTATCCTATGAGATCAGCAAATGCGTAACGGTCGATAAGGCTGGCAAAGCGAAGCTGAGTGAAAAAGGCAAAATGTTAGCGATTAAAAGAGCAAGGGTTGTAGCCGGTGCGGCCGACAAATTAAAAAAGCTTGAAGAATATATCAAGCCCCATATCGGCAGCAAGCATATTTTGGTTTACTGTGGTGCCACGACTGTGCTGCCGGATAATCAGGATTTCTCCGAAACAGATGAAGAAGACATACGCCAGATTGATGCAGTAACTAAGTTGCTCGGCAATCAGCTTGGAATGACCGTTGCACAATTCACATCCCGCGAGGATGTGCAAAAACGCGAATTACTGAAGCGAAAATTTTCTGAAGGCGATACTTTGCAAGCACTTGTAGCCATCAAGTGTTTGGACGAAGGTGTAAATATCCCAAAGATCAAAACAGCCTTCATTCTCGCGAGCACCACTAACCCGAAGGAGTATATCCAGCGACGCGGTCGCGTGCTTAGACTGGCTGAAGGTAAGGTGTTCGCTGAAATATATGATTTTATAACATTGCCTCGAGAGCTTGATGAAGTTCATGCTTTGACAGAGGAACAACGGCAACGGGAATTAACTTTAGTGAAAAATGAAATCAGTAGAGCAGAAGAATTTGCAAGTCTCGCTATGAACATGGCACAGGCAGAGAAAATAATAAACGCCGTTAAGGAAGCATATTCCATTAAAGAATATTTGTTCGACTATGAGGAGGTTTATTCTAATGACTGACCAAAAGCCAGTGATTGATGGTGTTGAAATTGACACCGAAAAAGTTGATAGGATGTTAGTAAAACTAATCGTGAACGAGAGGAACAATTTGAAAACCCGCGCAAAAACGGACGGCCAGATGGTACAGTGGATTAAAAAGCTTATTGAGGAGGAAGTCGAATGTTACTCAAAGAATTTTCAATAAAGGACTTCCGCATACTCAAGGGCAAACAGCAGATTAGCTTCGCGGCAAGTGGCAACCATAATGTCACCATGATCATGGGTGATAACGGAACCGGAAAGACAACTCTTGCTCAAGCGTTTACTTGGTGCCTGTACGGTGATACAACCTTTGAAGATAAGATAATGCTATGCAAATCAACCTCTGGGTCTATGCTTCCAAATACCGAGGAGAACGTTCGGGCTGAGTTGACGCTCGAGCATAATGGCATAGAGTATACTATTATAAGTGATCAGAAATACAAGAAGGCTAGTAGCGGTGCTATCAAGCCTTCAGGCCAGCGAGCTTTCACAATTGCTTTTAAGAAACCGGACGGAACTCGTGAGTACGTGAAGCCGCTTGACACTGAAATCCGCATGAAGGAGATCCTACCTAAGGAACTATCCAGATACTTCTTCTTTGACGGTGAACGGATTGAGAGCATGGGTAAGGAAATCAAGCGTGGGCGTAGCCAAGAATTTGCTGGTGCCGTTCAAAGTTTGCTTGGTTTAAACGCCTATACAGCCGCGCTCTCACATCTCAAGGGTAGAGGCAGTAATAACGTTCTTCATGTATACGAACAGAGCTATGATTCTAGCAGCAATAGCAAGATCGCTGAATACAGCAAAAAAATCTTAGAACTTACAACGGAAATTGATAGAATTGATAACCGGTTAACTCAGATTGATGCCGAGAAGGAAGCAGCGCATGATATAATCACAGACCTAACAGAGAGAATCGCAAAGAATAAAAGCAGTGAGGAACTAGCAAAGCAAAAGGCCGAACTTGTTCTCAAACGAAAAAACCTTATTACTGCCAGGGAATCCCAGATAAAGAGCTTGCTTCGCTCATTCAACAGCAATGCACCAAGCTTTTTCGCCAAACGATTGATGAAAGATGCACTTCAGGTTCTCTCTAAAGCAGATAAACTAGACAAGGGTGTTCCAAATGTAAACGACAAGACCATTCAGCATTTGATTGACCGTAAGAAGTGTATTTGTGGCGTTGACGTTTTTACCGGAAACGATGCTTTTATTGAATTAACGAAACTCCTTGATTATATCCCTCCAAAATCCATCGGTAATCTGATCGGAGAGTTTATTAACCTCTGTGAAATAAGCAACAAATCAGTTAAAGATTACTTTGACGACTTCTGCGACGCCTATAAGACCATACGCGAGTACGAGGATAATCATGCTGGCCACAATGATGAAATCGGAATGATCGAAAAACAACTGGAGGGGCTAGAGAGCGTCGGCGCACTTCAGGCGGAATTATCTCGCCATGAAAAACAGGTAAAAAATCTTGAAGCTGAAATTAAGCTTATTAGCCAGGAAAAAGGCAGTTATATCACCAATCAAAAAATGATAGAGGCTGTTCGCAAAGAGCACGCCAATAAGGATAAGACTAATCAAAAAATTGAGATATACAAAGCGTATGCTAATTACATGTACGATACTCTTTTGGCCGCATATACCGCAGAAGAAAGCCGTATGAGAGAACAGCTTCAGGATACTGTTAACGAGCTGTTCCGCAGTATCTATAACGGTGGCTTCTCTTTGTCGTTAGATGAAAAGTACAACATCCAGATCAACGTTATAGACCAGGCGTCGGGAATTGCAGATGATGTTGAGACATCAACGGCGCAGAGCATTTCGGTCATTTTCGCATTCATAGCAGGTGTAATCAAAATGGCTAGGGAAAGCAAGAAGGGCAATAATATAATGCTGGCCACCGAACCATATCCGCTTGTAATGGATGCCCCGCTATCTGCATTCGACAAAAAGCGAATACAAACGGTCTGCGAGGTGCTTCCCGTCGTTGCAGAGCAAGTCATTATCTTCATAAAAGATACTGACGGCGACTTGGCAGACACTTACCTCGGAAACAAAATCGGTAAAAGGTTCAGCTTTGATAAGAAGAATGAATTTGAAGCATATATCGTATAGGAGGGGAAAACAGTGATTTTTAATGGAGACTACCAATTTAAGGGGTCACACGCTGATAAAGTTAATCGTCTAACTGCAGCTTTCAACGATACAAATAGTCTGTTCAATCGAAACCTTGACGTTTACATCCTGGCACCAATTGTCGGCTTTCTTTACAACCGAACCGCGCCCCTCGATTCGAGCGGCAAGCCTGCCAATGTCTTATATGACGCCATGTCAAAAGAGCTGAGCACACTCTGGTTCAATTACCGTCTGATAATTCTGCTCGATGAGAATCACGAGCCAAACTTTGACAAGCGGGTGGATAAGGCTTTCCGTTACTATGGGAAAGCGGCTGCTATGCCAGATGAGGAAAGATATGAAGAGTTCGTTCGTGGAGGTGTTGAACTCCTCTATGAAAAACTCATAGAGCCGTCTCACACCGAGGAGGATTACCTGAAAAATCTCTATGATTTCATGGAAGAGTTTGAAGGTCGCTATGGTCAGAGCTCGGAAGAGATCGTTGATCTCTGTCGGTTAGCGAGGAGTTAGGTCTGCGGGACGCAACGAAACTAGAAACGATAACAAATGAACTGTACAAAAGCTATCAAGCTAACGGTTTCATCACAGAAGATGAGGCGATAGCCTGTTTTGTTGCGCACCAAATTCCACTTACGCTTGTCGATTCGATCACCGATCATTTACTGTCTATAGGCGTATTAATCAAAACTGATGACAGTCTTTATGAC
>CAYGHY010000124.1:0-8602 GCA_964349435.1 uncultured Oscillospiraceae bacterium | reverse complement strand
AACTACTTTTTAGAAACTTATTCATTGAGGTGCTAATTCTGACGCCAAAGATTTCAAATACAGTGGAATTTTTCACAGAGCAGATTCTTGGCAAAATTGACCATGTCTATGAACTTTATCATCGGCTCATGATTATCAGCGCGCCAACCGGTTCTGGAAAAACAAGGGCTCTTCAAGAAGTTCACAAACAACTTAAAGCACCATTAATCAACTTGAATTTGGAGATATCGCGGCGCATGCTCGATCTCACGGAACGTCAAAGGGCAGTTCAAATCCCACGTCTTCTGGGTGATATGATCAATACAGTCAAAGAGAGCATAATCCTTGTTGATAATATTGAAATTTTATTTGATGTTGCTTTGAAGCAAGACCCTCTCCGTCTTCTTCAAGGGCTTTCAAGAAATCATACAATTATCGCAAGCTGGAATGGTTTTATTGAAAACGGTTTTCTTACATACGCTGTGCCGGGTCATCCGGAATATAAGCGATATCAATTGCACGAAGGAGACTTTCTGGTCATCACTCCGGCATAATAAAGAATAAGATTTTGACAGGTACTATGGAAGGAAGGGCAAATCAATGAAATACGGAGACCTGATTCAGTTTGAACCCATTGAGACAGTGGTTCAATTACGGGATGCCGATGAAGTCGCCGCCGCCCGCAAGCTGGTCGAGACATACGTAATCTCCCAGGAGATGGCCGAAAAGCTCATCAACCTGGTTGTCCCACAGCTTCAGATCGATCAGCCTATGGATAATAAGGGATTGCTGGTTGTCGGTAATTACGGCACCGGTAAATCCCACCTTATGTCCGTGATCTCCACCCTGGCAGAGAATGGCGATCTTGTGAATTGTCTGAACGACAAAAATGTGGCCAGCGCCATGAGTAAGATCAGTGGACGCTTCAAAGTGGTGAGAACCGAGATTGGCGCAACAACTATGTCTCTGCGTGATATTCTTGTGGCCGAACTTGAGGAGCACCTGGAAGTTATGGGCGTCTCTTATTCCTTCCCGCCGGCTGATAAGGTGACCAACAACAAACGCGCTTTTGAAGAGCTGATGACAGCATTCCACCAAGAGTTTCCCGACCACGGTCTGCTCATCGTCGTGGATGAACTGCTCGACTACCTGCGCACGCGAAAAGACCAGGATCTGATCCTTGACCTCAACTTCCTTCGTGAAATCGGAGAGGTCTGCAAAGACCTACACTTCCGATTTATTGCCGGTGTCCAGGAAGCCATCTTCGACAGCCCGCGTTTTTCCTTTGAGGCCGACAGCATCCGCCGGGTGCAAGATCGCTTTGACCAAATCTTTATTGCCCGGAAAGATGTCAAGTTCGTGGTGGCTGAGCGTCTTCTTAAAAAAACAGCCGATCAGCAGGTGAAAATTCGGGAGCACCTGACGCCTTTTGCCAAGTTTTATGGCCACATGAATGAACGCATGGACGAATTCGTGCGTCTTTTCCCAATACATCCGGACTATATTGATACCTTTGAACGGGTGACAGCGGTGGAGAAACGGGAAGTACTCAAAACCCTGTCACTGGCCATGAAGAAATTGCTCGTTCAGAACGTTCCCAATGACCAGCCAGGCGTCATTGCCTATGACCGCTACTGGATGACCTTACGTGAAAATCCATCCTTCCGTGCCGTGACGGACATCAAGGCGGTCATCGACTGTAGCCAGGTGCTTGAAGCGCGCATTGAACAAGCCTTTACACGACCGGCGTATAAGGCCATGGCCCTGCAGGTGATCCATGCGCTCTCGATTCACCGGCTTACGACAGGCGACATCCACGCCACCCTGGGCGCCACGGCGGAGGAACTGCGCGACGGCCTGTGCCTTTTTCAGCCGGGCATTGAAGAGCTGGGCGGCGTTCCTGCCGACGACTTGCTCTCCCAAGTGGAGACGGTTCTACGTGAAATCCTCAAAACGGTGAGTGGCCAATTCATTTCGCACAATCCAAACAATCGACAGTACTTTTTGGACCTCAAGAAGACCGACGATTTTGATGCCATCATTGAAAAGCGATCGGAGAGTCTTAATGCCTCGCAGCTTGACCGCTACTATTACGAGGGGCTTCGGCGTGCTATGGAATGCACCGACCTGACCTTTGTAACAGGCTACAAGATTTGGCAGCACGAACTGGAATGGCTGGATCATAAAGCGGCGCGTCGGGGATACCTGTTCTTTGGCGCTCCGAACGAGAGATCAACAGCGGTGCCACCACGTGATTTCTATATCTACTTTATTCAACCTTTCGATCCGCCGCATTTTAAAGATGCAAAGAAGACTGACGAGTTATTTATACGCCTGATCAATTACGATGAAGATTTTCGCACGGCGGTTCGCAACTATGCGGCGGCTTTGGACCTTGCATCCACCGCTTCGGGTCATGCGAAGTCCACTTATGAATCCAAAGCGTCAAGTTTCCTTCTTGACCTTGTGCAATGGCTTCAGAAAAGCATGACCACGGCTTTCGAGGTGACCTATCAGGGCCGCACAAAGTCGTTGACCGAGTGGGCCAAGGGGAAGTCCATCCGCGAACTTTCGGGCATTAGCTCCCATGAACGCATCAATTTCCGTGACATGACGAACACGATTGCAGATATTTGTCTCGCAGCGCACTTTCATGATCAGGCGCCCGAATATCCGTCATTTACACTGCTCATCACTGCTGCAAGCCGGGCGCAGGCTGCGCAGGACGCTTTACGTGCCATAGCGGGGCAGACCCGCACGCGGCAGGCCACGGCGGTTTTGGATGCCCTGGAATTACTCGATGGCGAAAAACTTGATCCCTATCGCTCCAAATATGCCCAACATATCCTGGAAATAGTGAAGAAGAAAGGCCATGGCCAGGTGGTCAACCGCACAGAACTGATCCAGGAGGTTTACGGTGTTGAATACTTTGCCCATGACAAGGGTTATCGCCTCGAACCCGAATGGGCAATGGTTGTCATGGTCGCCCTGGTCTATGCTGGAGAGCTAGTCTTTTCCATTCCGGGCAAGAAGTATGATGCTACAGGTTTGTTACAATTGGCAGGAACCAGCATCGACGAGCTGGTCCAGTTCAAACATGTTGAACGGCCTAAGGACTGGAACATCCCAGCACTTAAAGCACTCTTCGAGCTTATCGGATTGACTCCGGGTATGGCTCAACTGGTAACACAGGGGAATGATACGCCACTTCAAGAGCTTCAGGCTAAAATTTCCAAGATGGTTGAAAACATCGTGCGAACCCAACAGGATTTACGCGATGGTCTGCATTTCTGGGGACAAAGTCTTGTTAATGAGGCAGAACTCAGAACTTATAATCTCCAAATGGAATCAACAAAATCGTTTCTTGAATCACTGCAAGCTTTCAACACAACAGGTAAACTCAAGAACTTCCGATATGACACTTCTGAAGTCATAGCACATAACAGCGGACTCAATGCCCTTGCCGAGATCAAAGCACTGGAGGCATTGGCGGATGACCTTGGCCCTACGGCCTCTTACCTCGCCACCGCTGAAGCGGTTCTGCCCACCGGTCATGAATGGATTAATAAAATGAAGGTGTTGCGAAATGAGATTCTTATTCAAATTGTTGATCCTGCAAAGAGAAGTGCGGCGACATTCCGGCAGCAGACCCAGCGCCAGCTTGCAGACATGAAGAAAGCTTACGTGCTGGCCTACATGACTATGCACACCAAGGCGCGCCTGGGCGTGAACGAGGATAAATACAAGACCCGTCTGGCAAACGATGAACGGTTTAAGGATCTGCAAAAGCTGGCTGCCATTGACCTGATGCCGCGACAACAACTTTCAGATTTTCAAAAAAGGCTCGACAGCTTAAAAAGTTGCTCTAAACTGACTGAACACGACATGCATGCATTGACGGTATGTCATTATTGCCACTTCAAACCGGTTGAAGAGTTCGTTCAGGGTGGGACGCCTGCGGCGACTATACTCGATACCCTGGACGACGAGCTCGATAAGTTGATAGAGAATTGGACGATTACATTACTAACCAATCTGGAATACCCCACGACCAAGGGGAATCTGAGCCTGCTGAAGCCCGAAGCCTACAAACACGTGGACAGCTTCATCAAGAAACGGCAGTTGCCAGATGACCTGAAGCAGGATTTCATTAATGCCCTGCGGGAGGCTTTCTCGGGTCTGACCAAGGTTCCGATCAAGATCACAGACCTGCGTGACGCTCTGCTTGCGGGTGGTTCGCCCGTTACCACAACAGAGATGAAAAAACGGTTTGAGGAATACCTGGAAGGGCTTACAAAGGGCAAAGCACTGGAGAAGATCAGGATAGTATTGGAGTAAGAAATATCATGATTCTTGAGAATTAATGGATATATGAAGGTTGCATAAGAGAAAAAAATTGTATAGTGATACAAGGTATTATCCCAAAAAATGAATTGGAGACCTAGAAATGCCTGAATTAAGGAACTTTTTCTCTCATGGAAGTCAATGGGTGCGGGTAGATTTCCACTTGCATACACGGCAGGACAAGGAATTTAAAGATACAGGTGATGAGAAAGATTTCGTGCAACGCTACGTCGCTGCACTGAAGCAGGCACGCATAAGCGTTGGCGTTATTACTAATCATAATAAATTTGATCGCGAAGAATTCAAATTACTCCGAAAAGCGGCAAGACAAGAAGATATATATCTGATGCCTGGGATTGAACTGTCTGTTAAAGATGGTCGTAATGGCATTCACACTCTGGTCGTTTTCCATGAAGATTGGATAGACAATCGTGAAAACGCTGATCATATCAATAGCTTTCTTAGTGTAACCTTCGCTGGACAGACTGGTTATGATAACAGCAATGCGCGATCGAATCACGATCTATTGGAAACCCTTCGTGAGTTGGACAAATTTGAAAGGAACTACCTGCTTATCTTTGCACATGTTGAAGACGATAGTGGCCTCTGGGGGGCACTTGATGGCGGTAGAATTACGGAACTTGGCAAGAATGAACTTTTCTGTTCTCGTACAGCGGCTTTTCAGAAAGTTAGAACACGCGATAAGCGTGAGAAGGTAAAGAAATGGTTTGGTGTTTGGTATCCTTCGGAAGTGGAGGGTTCGGATCCAAAAGCACTTAACGAGATCGGGCGCGGCGAATCGTCTTTCATCAAAATGGGTGCTTTTACTTTTGAGGCGGTTCAGTTTGCCTTAAAGCCTGGGGCAGATCGTTTGTCTGATAAGGCCATTCAGCGGCAGGTGCATTCCTGGGTGCGTTCAATAAGATTTGAAGGTGGCATGTTAGATGGAAAGCAGATTGACCTCTCAGATGAAATGAATTGTTTGATCGGCATTAGGGGCAGTGGAAAGTCGGCTGTTCTTGAGTGCTTGCGTTTTGCACTTGAATTCCCTTTACCTGAATCTGCAGAAGAACTGGATCTTAAATACAAACAGGATCTTGTCCGATTTACCCTCGGCAGCGGCGGAAAAGTCTTGATCGAAGTGGAAGACGCTCAAGGACAGCTTTACGAAATCCGCCGAATCCTCAACGAGCGCTCGGATATTTACTTTGATGGAGAGTTGCGACCCGGTGTGCGTGTGCCTTTGAAGAATCCTTTGTTTTTTGGACAAAAGGAATTAGTAAAGAGAGGTGAGGGTTCCGAGCGTGAACTTGTAGAACGCTTGCTAGGTTCTAAACTCGACGTTGCTCGCCGCGAGATTCTCAGCCAACGCCAACGCGTTTTAGACGTAATTGCGAATCTCGATAAATTAAAGGATCTGGATGCGCTAGAGCAGGAATACCAGAGCAAGAAGAAAGACACAGAGTTTCGGTTGGAACTTTTTAAAAAATATGGTGTTGAGCAGCAGCTTCGACGTCAGGTGGAATTCAATGCAGACGTTACGCACGCTCGTAGAGTCGTCGAAGCTATAGATACTTTTGTTCGATCATTCGACGCTTTTCTAAAGGAGCAGGAATCTGAACTAGCTGCACAGACAAAACTTGAGTCCAAAGAAAACGCCGATCTAATCGAAGACATTAACACTATCCTTGACCGGATAAGCAAAGCGCCTGACAAAGCGAGGCAGGTGCTTACAGAAACGCGCAAAGATGCACGGGACTTGCGCGAGAAACTTGTTGAGCTGGAACGTCGCCGCGAAGCGCTCAAGGATGATTTTGCATCCATCGAACGGAAACTAAGCGAGCAACTGCAACAGGCAGGGGGGATGAGTATTCGCCCAGATGAATTCGTAAAGCTTAATACCGATTTGCAGAAAGCCAAACTGGCACTCGAAGAAATAGGAAAGAGTCGAGCACGAAAGAATGCTCTTCGAGACGATCTTCTGAAGGAATTGAAAAGGCTTTCTGATATGTGGCATCAGGAATTTAAGCAGATCGATGCAGAAATAAAAAAACTGAACAACAGCCAGACAGCGCTTCGAATTGTTCCACAGTATAAGGGTGATAAGACAGCTTTTCTGAGAGAGTTACAGAATCATTTCCGCGGGAGCAAACTCCGTGAGTCAACCTTGAAAGGTGTGCTGGATTCACATGCTGATTTTATCTCCGTTTATGAGGCGCTGGATACGATCTGCAACAGCCTTGGTGATTCCGGTGACGTGTTTCGAAGGTACTTCAACGAAGCCAGGGCAGCCCTGATTACTTGGCAGGTGCCGAATATCTTCCAAATCGAGTATCACGGGAAAGAGTTACGTGATCACTCTTTAGGGCAAAGGGCTTCAGCACTAATACTCTTTATTTTAAGCCAACGCGACAATGATGTAATTATCATTGACCAACCTGAAGACGATTTGGACAATCAGACTATCTTTGAGGATGTTATCAAGTTGGTGCGCACCCTTAAAAAGAGTATTCAGTTTATCTTTGCGACGCATAACGCCAATTTCCCTGTGCTTGGCGATGCGGAACAAGTTGGGGCATGTTCGTTCGCTGCAGGTCACGCCGACATCCAGGTTGGCAGCATTGACGAGCCCGGGATTCAGAAAGCCATTGTGTCCATTATGGAAGGTGGCCATGAAGCCTTCGCTCGTCGGAAGGAGATTTACCAATTATGGAAGCAATAGAACTCATTGAATTAATAAGTCGTGGCGAAGACAGCAGGACACAATTTAAGCAGCAGCAAGATGTGACCAATGCCAAATCGCTGGCTGGTGAAATAGTAGCATTTGCAAACAGTAAAGGCGGAAAAATAATTATAGGTGTTGACGATGCCGGTTCAATCATCGGTTTGTCGCTGGCCGATATAAAGAGAATCAATCAACTGCTTTCAAATACAGCAACTGATTGCGTACGGCCTGCTATTAATCCAGAAACTCAGAATATTTCTGTTGGTGGACTGCTGGTCGTGGTTGTGACAGTGCCTGAAGGAATCTCAAAGCCATACTCCGACAATGATGGTGTATTCTGGGTCAAGTCAGGGGCGGATAAGCGCCGGGTAACTTCCCGTGAGGAAGTCCAACGGATGCTTCAAAGCGCCGATCTTGTCCATGCGGATGAGGTGCCTATCGAGGGGACGACATCTGGTGATTTGGATTTGGAACACTTTGGTAATTTTTTTGAGAAGCATTATGGAGAACCTCTCAATAATATACTTGACAAGGAGGGGCTATCGCTGGGCCAATTGCTGAACAATATCGGTCTGGCGCGTGAGGCAACACTCAATCTTGCAGGTGTCATGCTTTTTGCGCGTAATCCTCAAAGACATCGCCCAGCCTTTGTCATCAAAGCCGTATCTTTTGTTGGCAACAATCCTGCCGGTGATAAATACCGAGATAGTCAGGACATTGAAGGGTGTTTGCGTGATCTCTATAAAGGGACGATCTCATTTCTCACTCGCAATCTGCGAAGATTACAAGACGAAAAAGGTTTCAATACAGAAGGTGATCTTGAAGTGCCTCTGGCTGCATTGGAAGAACTTGTCGTCAACATGTTGCTGCATCGGGACTACTTTATCTCTGCACCATGGAGAGTTCTTTTATTTGACAATCGGATTGAGTTGATCAGTCCAGGGCCTTTACCGAATAATATTACAGTGGAGAATATCCGTAATGGTGTGTCGGTAATCCGCAATCCCCTAATTGCTTCCTTTGCAACCAAGGGCAACGAACTTCCATATCGTGGAATCGGTACGGGTATACGAAGGGCGCTAGCGTCTGTTCCTGCGCTAGAACTGGAATCGGATCACGAACGCAATTTATTTACTGCACGCATACCACGGAGACAGTAACGAAGTGTTATCTGCATGACAAAATAGGCTGATACACGTTCTCGTTTGATTCTGCCGCAAGCATATCACCTGCTTAAGAAGTTGGAAAAGCAAGGGAAAATAAAACAAGTCGGTAAGATGCGCCATACAGTCTACAAACGGAAAGTATAGCCAACACACAAGTGTATCGGGTTCTACGCACATGTGTGTTGGTTTTGTGTGTAGAATCATTGTAATGGCAATCATTGCATTGATTATACGCGGGAATTAAGAAACGATTAATGATGAAGAAGTCAAAAGCCAACGGCGATCAGAAAGAAATATTCGCATCCAAGATGGTTCCGGGTAAAGCCGGTTCCGCCTGACTTCGACGGTTTTGACCGAGTCGCATCCCGTAACATTTCGTAATTAGGCG
>CAYGHY010000123.1:0-8610 GCA_964349435.1 uncultured Oscillospiraceae bacterium | reverse complement strand
ATTACGACGCTCCGTCTGCTTTTCATAAATCTGCATCAAGTCTTGACGGAAAATTTCCTTTGCGAGACTTCCCCTAATATTGTCAATGCCCTGCTTTGTTACATAGGCTTCTTTAGGATTGATGGAGTAAGCGATCAGGTGAATGTGGGGGTGATGGCTTTCGTTATGAAAGGCAGCATACCATCTTAAGTTTTCCGGAGTGATCTTCATATTTTGAGCAATAACATTTCGCTGTGCCCTGATCAAATCCTGCCATGACTTTGCACTGTCATACCCAAGCCTTGCAGCATCCTCACGCCGGAGTGATACAATATTGGTCCACACATTTCCGGGATGATTGGACACTTCTTCTGCAACCTTTGAAAGTACAACAGATACCCCATCATCTGTAAAGAGTCCATGGCTGCCGAGTTTTTCTACCTTTGGTCTGTTTGCGATATAGTCAACAAAGTTTTTCTTTTTTTCAATCAGGTCAAGATTATTTTCAAGGGCAATGGATATAAAATCTGATGCATTTTCTCTTGTCTGATTTTTCAGGTAGTCCTCATACTCGAATAGGTCAGTGGTGTCCGGCAGCTTTTGCAGAATTTCTGAAATCAATTGCTGTTGATTCTGTGTTGCAGAAAGAGTACGGGAGCTGTCAATGATTCTTTCAACTCCCTCACGGGTAGCAACGTATTCTACCAGATTGGACAGATGTTCCTTGGGTGCATTTTTTAAATATCTGCATTTAAATATAATCCTTGGCATAACCCATCACCTTATATTAATTTGCCCTTTTGATATTTCACTGCTTCTTCAAAGGTGACCGCTCCAGTTGTCTTTTTCACATCGTTGATGCATTTACCCCGCAGTTTTTGAAGAAGGGTTTCATCTATCTCTGCATTGGATGCGAGGATGTTCATCATCATGGACATCTCTACCGCCAGCTTAAAAAGCAGCCGAGCCATTCGATTTTCGGAATTTTCAACGATACCAGTAAGGGTGGATGTAATCGCACTGGGTAGAAATTTATTATTTTCACCAGATGTGATATAACCGCTGTAAAAGATAATTGCCTTTTCAATAAACTCGCTCCGACTTTTGCAGTTGTCCTTTGGAAAAAGTTCATCTGCCTTTTTTATGGTTTCGGGATATAGCCATAGTGGGATTCTTGTTTTATTCTCCTCAGCCATCCTTATTCCACCTCCATTCTATTAATAAATTCGGCACATATTCCATATGACCACCTGTGAGGTGCACCTATAAAAACCTTTGCTCACATAGGAAATCCAGAGTTACGACCACCCACTAGGTGACCACAGCTCAGTTTAGGTTCACCTGCTTGAAAGTCTTTCAGTCCGCATTGCGGGCTGATGTGATTTGAGGGGAGGTCGCTTGCGACCACCCCTCTTTAACCTGCACCGTTTTCGACCCTATGGTTCACCCCGATAAATGGTTTTAATGCCCTGCCTTTTATCGGCTTTCCATAACCCTCAAACAAGTTCCAACAAAGGGCATAATCTGTTCATAGGTATATGGATGCTACCTGTCTCCCAAAATCGTCACACAGGGGCACACAACGCCAAATCCGCCCGAATGTCTGCCCTATCCAATGGGATTTTTGTTACTTGCACTGACAGAAGGTTTTGACGGCCTTTTGGGTGCTGTTTCAGCTTCCTCCGGCCTACTCTCGATGTACTCACGAACGGGAGTGGGAACGTGTTTTTCGTAGAGCTTCTGCATCACATCGTCCAGCTCTGATTCAATAGAAACTTCTTTCTTAGACATATACTGCTTCAACGCTCCGAGCTTTTCACTGTCGAAGCTAATTTGTAGGGTTGATTTTTTCATGGTGATTCCTCCGATCTATAGATTCATTTTCACAGCTTGCTGCACTTGAGGTACCGCAAGTGCTTTCAGTTTTTGGCTCATCTCCCGCTGGATTATGGCGGGTAGATTGACATTTCTGCTGTGGCTTTCCTCCAGCATTTGCTCCAGACAATGCAACCCATTAGCAATACTGACAGAAAAGTCAGCAGGAAGACTATGATAGCACATCCTATTGTATTTAAAATCTGCCCTGTCATTATCTATATCAAGGGTGATGTGCGCATTGACAGCGGCGCTGTTGCCGAAATCTGAGAGCATTATTTCAGCCTGTTTTTTATCAAGCCTGTCAAAAATTTTATAACCATCGAAGCCTGCCTCGTAATCAAAGTAATGGTTATACTTTATTAAAGGCATAAGCTGCGCAGTGGTGAGCTTGCGTGAAAGCTCATTCTTTAGATTGCCTGCCGTATGAATGACTGCAAATGGAGTGTATACATTGGCAGCCCACTGGCTATAAAAGTGATGTGTTTCTCCGTTTTCTATTATGGAATAGATTGCTCTGCTTCCCATATTGACCCCCTTACATACTCATGTTCATTTCTTGATCTTCTTCCTCAGATTCATCAGTCAATTCCTCGGAAAACATAGTAAAAAGTGATAATTGCTCATTCTCTATTGGCTTTAGTGATTTGACTTTCTCTGCACACTCGAAGAAGGATTCAATGTATCTATCAGAAATTTCATGCCGCCGCATCGATATCAAATCACCTGAAGCGATTGCTTGCTCCAACCCTTTTACATAATTTATAACATTACGAATGCAAGTTTCTTTGACATGCTTTGGGTGAAGTTTGTTTACCTGTGATAATAAAAAGTGATAGTTTTTATCAGCCTTATAAAGTTGAACTGACTTTTGCGCATTCGCACGGATTTCATCACTCCTTGCCATGTAGTCCTGTGGGACTTCCTGGGGCAATTCTCTATAATAGATGGCTGGATAGTTTTGAGGCTCACAGTCTACTTCAATCTCTTTTTTGTAGTAACGGATATGATTGCGCACAAGGTTTAAATTGCAGCCATCCGACCAGAAGGGATCATGACCGCCGAAGGCATATAGCTCATCCCATCGGTCAAAAGCTCTCTGCAATTCTTCTTCGGGACGTTGCTTTTCCTTTTTCATTTGCCACCCTACATACTCATGCTCATGCCCTGATTTTCTTCCTCGGCTTGTTCCTGATCGGCGGTCTGTTCCATCTGTTGTTCCGGCTGTTGCTCTAACTGTCCGGCTGCAGCCTGCTCCTTTTCACGCTGACGCTTGCTCTGCTTTGGCTGTTTTTCTGAGACTTTTTCTTCTTTTCCCTCATTAGATTTTGACTCCTGTTTTGAAAGATTGTCATCCACCTTATTCTCTTGCTTAATATCACTATCCTCAGTTTTGACCTCCTGTTTGGGCGCCATGTTGTCTAATCGGCTTTCAACATACTCTCTTACCTGAACCGGAACCATCTTTTCATAGAGCCTGTCAAGGTGAGCCTGGAGCTCACCCTCCACATTGATCTCTTTCTTTGTCATGTAAAACTGTAGTGCATTGAGTTTGTCGGCATCAAAGGATACCTGTAAACTTGTTGTTTTCATAGGTTCATTCCTCCTCATAATGGTATAAAAGTAAATCCAGTAGCTTCATCGATTTGCTCTTTATTGAAGTTCTCTGGTGTAATAAATTTTTGTATATATTCTTCTACTTGTCCCTCAGTTAGTGAGATAAACTCCCCTTCATCGTTATAACCTGCAACAAAAAAGTTGCCAACAATGATGTCTTCGTCAAGGGAGCGGTTGCCATCTAGTCCCATCAGCTTGCCTTCCTCATTGCAGACTAGGGAGACATAGGGTTCCAGATTTACAGTTTGAATGTATCCTCCCACTGCTTTCTGCATGGACTCAAGATCATTGCCGATCTCTGCAACATAAGGTGGCTTGTTTGGCTCAGCCATCACCACTTTTATCTTTTGATGCTCCGGCTGTGATATTTCACTCTTGGTATCTATCGTTTCTTCTACCCCTTGCGATACCCATTTTTCATAGTCCTGCTCCGAGCAGTGACCAGCAAGCATGAAGGAAAAACTGGAGAGCCTTTGGGGATCAATGCCACTTAGTTCTATCTGCAATCCATGAACTCCATCAAATATTCGTTGCACATCAGCCTCTAAAACATCAGACCATTCCTCACATCCGGCAGTAGTCAGCGTATCCTTTTTCAATTCACATATGGTGGCAAGGTCTATTTCCTCATTGCTGTGAACGAGATGGATGTCCTCCAACGGTACTACTATTAAATCTTTAAGTTTAAGACTTGTCCCTACTGTTTCTTTTACTGCTGACTGTTCTTGCTTCATCGCTGCCGACAAAAAGTCAGCGGCATTAGGAAGAAATGCAGAATACCTGGCATAATCATAGCCCTCTGACTCAATCAGAACACCATCCCTACTATCTTCCCCTACCACTAAAACGCAGTGGTATACGCCTTGAGTATCACGATATTGAAGGTCCTTGTTGTCCTTTATGAATTAATAATTATCCAGCATATTTTTGAAGAACTTATCGTATTCAGTGGCTGGAAGTGTAATGACCTTCTCAATAATGCAGTCAGCGGGTGCATAGTCATCCACTTTTCTATCAAATACAGCTTTGGTTTTCAACATGTTTTCACCCTTTCTTTATGGTAAATAACTTCT
Source organism: uncultured Oscillospiraceae bacterium (assembly GCA_964349435.1). Classification (GTDB taxonomy): domain Bacteria; phylum Bacillota; class Clostridia; order Acetivibrionales; family DTU013; genus CAYGHY01. Next base: position 4,066 of record CAYGHY010000123.1, on the reverse strand, counting down.
TGGATTTTGCGGTATACCCTCAACAATTACTTCAAAGTGAAGATGAGAGCCAGTGCTTTTCCCTGTAGACCCTACCTGCGCAATAATCTCACCCTGACTTACGGTCTGCCCCTCAGTTACGAGAATTTTTGAGCAGTGACCATATAAAGTAACCTTACCGCCTCCGTGGTCGATAGCCAGATGGTACCCGTAGCCTGTGGTTTTGTAACGAACAAAAAGAACCCTACCGCCATTGCCAGCGTGTATATCGGTACCAGTGGGCGCACCCAGATCAATTCCTGAGTGCCCTTTTGTAACAGAGGGATCAATGGGGTCACGGCGGTATCCGAATTCAGAGGTTACCATACTGCGCCAGTTGTTGCCTAAAGGACTCAAAAAGCTGCCACCGATAAAAGGAACATCTGTTGAGTCAGCGGCAATGTTATTGATCCAATGTTGTAGACCATCACCCTCTGTAGGTATATCGCCGTAAAGAATACGGTTGTAAATCTCTGATGCATTTGCCTTGTCCTCGTTGGTAATTGTTCGTGCAAGAGTGCTTTCAAGCTTTGCAAAAACCTCCGGAAGAGAGGTCAGCGGAATAGCAACCGTAGAATCCGTATCCGTTTTTTCATCATACCTAATTTCATAACGCAAAAAGCAATCAACAAATTGTCGGTAGAACCCACTGTCCATGCGGGGGTTTTCATCGCCGAAAAACAGAGAATAAAAAACTGCCTTGACTCGTGTATTATCAAGGCTTCCGCTTTCAAGCTCTTTGCCTATATCTGCTATGGCACCATCAAGTTCTGAGAAGCTGTCCCGCATATTCCTGATGTGATTGGCATAGTCCGCAGGAATCTGTGAGGAGATAGCTCCTCCTTGAAAGGCTATATCGATGGCCGCATTGTTGTGATTAGATGTACCAGAGAGCAGGCTTATAATCACAACAATCATCAAGATAAATGGTGTCAGCAGGGCTGCAATGATAACACCGATAATTTTCCACGTCCGTTTGTCAGTCGCTGCTACAATAGCTGTTCTGGCAATAAGGGTTATAGTTGCAGGATCAGCCAAGAGCCATCCCTCCCAACTGCTCCGTGACATCTGACCGTGCATAGTTTTGCTTTTGCTCCAGCTTCATCAACTCTCGGAAAATATCATTGAGAATACAACAATGTACATCACTGTTTTCCTTTGCATACTCTATGGAGCGGTAGTTCACAGGGATATTTTTAAACATAGTCTATGCCTCCTTTGCGATATTTTTTTGTTTCTACTGTTATCGTCCACCTGCTGTCCCGAACAGTTTCTCCTTATGCTCCGGTGCTGTCACCATGAGGTTATATCTCTCGTTGCCGCACTTATAAAGGCATACGCCCCTCTGCGGATAACGGATGAGATTGTACTCGCTCTGCTCCAGTTGCAGGCTGTCAATATAAAACTTTGCATCAATATTGCCTGCATTGAACAGGAAAGCATGGGTTGGAATGGAGAACAGCGGCTTTGTGTATTCCCTGATTCCGTCAATATTGAAGTCCTCCAGGTTTTGGGACGCGAGGATGACGGCGCTGTCCTTCTTACGAACACGCTTCATGAAATTGCGGATATATTCCACAGCCGTAAGGTTTGTAAGAAAGAGATAGAACTCATCAATGCTTGCCACGGTATTGCCTGTGGTCAGCAGTTCGTTAGACATGAAGGACAGCACATTGAACAACAGTGCGTTTCGGACGTTCTTGCTGGCTTGCAGCAGTCCTTTTACACCAAATGTAATGAAGTGACTGTCGGTGATGTTGGTGTGTCCATCAAAAAATTTGCTTTCCGCACCCTTGCAGAGTGAGTGGAGGCCAAGGCATATTTCCTGCAAGGTTTCTGCCGTATAGAGCTGTCTTCGGCTGCTGTCGTAGTTTTGATACTCCGCTTCTATCAGGTTATACAAATCGGAGAGTATGGGATAATCAGTAGACTTCAGCAAGTCGAAGTTGGTAAAGTCAGTGATATTCCACTTCTCATAAAGCTTTGTCAGCATGATTTCGATGGTATCAATCTGCCGATCATCAAAGTCCTTGTAGGTACGGAAGAAGTCCTTCAGGAAGGAGATGTGCTGTGACAGCTTGGAGGCACAACGGAAGGCATCAGGTGCATCCTTGTCCTCAGGATTGCCGTTTTCATCCCATGATTTCGGTTCCAGCACATTGATTATAAATTCACCCGACATTAAATCAATAAAGCAACCACCCAGGTTATTGGTCAGCTCCTCATACTCCATTTCCGGATCAAGGCATATGATATGCATCCCGCTTTGCCGCATGTTGCAAAGAATGAGTTTCAAAAGATAACTTTTACCCTGTCCTGAATTCCCAAGGATAAGGATATTTGCATTGGTTTTATCATCGGCTCTCTTATTGAAGTCCACAATGATATTGCTGCCAAACTTATCACGCCCCAGATAGAATCCGTTGCTATCAGTCTTGCCCGAGTAGTTGAAGGGATAGAGGTTTGCCACGCTGGAAGCTGGGAGTACTCTTTCGAACTGGTCGACGAATATGTTGTAGCCCGATGGCATCACTGCAATAAAGCCCTGTTGTTGTCGGAGCATCAGTCGATCTACATTCAACTTGGAGCGTATCAGCTCCGTCAGCACTTCGGTCTGTAGTTCTTTGAGATGGTCCAGGTCAGAGGCTGACAACTCGATGTATACGGCTGCGTGAAGGAGTGGTTCCCGGTTCCGATGCATAGTAGCAACAATGTTGGCAACGTCCTGAAGATTGCTTTCGGCAGTGACAGTCTGCTGAAGGTCATTTGTGTTACTGCGTTTCAACCTGTTCTTGTTTGCGGCATTACTAATGATTTTCTTTTCCTCCACAGGTGTGACATGGCGGGTATATATTTTCAAAGTGATGCCGTCCTTTTCTCCAAGGTGCCTCAGAATGGCCTGCTCTTCAGTAGCAGTTGGGTACTCACGAAGAGCCCACACACAGCGGTAGGTGTTGCCGCAGATGAAGTGGTCGGTGTTGAATTTGATAATCGATGGCGCAATCATATCAAGGAATTCCTGTATGTGGACGTCCTCCTGCGCCACAGTATTTGTTCTATTTGTTTTTGGCATTGTATCATCTCCTAAAAATGAATAGAAAAAAGCCTTATTCTTTGTCAATAAAGAATAAGACTACAATAAAAAAAGGGGCAAAAATAAAACACCAAACCATTTACGCTCGGTGTCTTCTAAAAATAATTCGTCTTACATTTGCTGTATATTTTTTTGCTGTTGCTCAATTGCCCCTATATAGAAGTCAAGTTTCTGCTCTTCCAAGGCTGCTATGAAATCAGCAAAAGGCTTCAAATCGTTATCTACTGCATAGCTTTCAAGAGCATTAAAATATTCAAGTCTGCTTTCTTTTGCAATTGAAATCGGAAGAAACCCATTAGCCATCAGTTGATAATTCATAATTAGTCTTGAAGTTCTACCGTTGCCATCAATGAAAGGGTGTATCTTGACAAACTCTGCATGGGTCCAAGCCGCAAGCTCTATGGCGTTCATTTCTGACTTATATAGTAGATCTCCATAAAAATTTTTGACCTGTTTATATGCTTCATTCGGTGATGGCGGTGTATGCTTTGCACCAGAAATGTAAACATCCAAATTGCGGTATACACCGCCTATCATTATGTTTTCCATTAAAATTGCGTGGATATCCTTGACCCTATTTTCATCAAGAGGCTTCGCTTCAGCGATACATCCTTTAACATATTGAAATGCTTTGTTGTGGTTGACAACCTCATAAATCTCTCTTAGATTCTTACCTCCAATTGAGATTTTATCCTCCAGCAAAACTTTTGTTTCAATAAGACTTAATGTGTTGCCCTCAATGGCTGTGGAGTTATGGGTGTATTCTATCTCAAATGCTTGTTCATAATTCTGTACAGCAAAATCCGACAGAGTGTTTTTATTCTTTTGATAAAACTCTTTTTTGCTCAGCAATACATTATAGTCCATTTCAAACACTCCTTAACGTACATTCTCTCAGCTATTATACCACAGATTCCATTTCCATTCCTATAAAATTTGTAAAATCGATAATAT
>CAYGHY010000122.1:0-8617 GCA_964349435.1 uncultured Oscillospiraceae bacterium | reverse complement strand
CTGTAAAATATGTTACAAATTATTTAATCGCACCCAAGGTATGGCCAAAAAGCCTGGCTTACAACAAAATTAATACATCCAAGCGATTAACTTTAGTTTTTGCTTCCAAACTGCTGGTAACGCAAGGATGAATGAATCCATGATTTGATGTTCAATTTCTTCACTGATAATTTATTTATTTTTTAATCTGATTTATCAACAAATTCACCCTCTACTTCCAGCCACTTAATCCCAACCTGGCGTCCCTCTGCCTTCAGTGTAATAGTGTGTTGTCCTCGGCCAAGCCGGATTTCCTCTTTCAAACACACGGTCTCCCAAGACTGTCCTCCACTCCTCGCACTCCCGATTTGAACACCATCCACTGAAATGGTAATTCGTCCACCGTTGTCCTGTGAACACATGTGCAAATGGATCTTAAACGGCAGCGAACAGTATAATTTCCCGACGGCGAACTCATAGCATACCCAGTCGCCGGCTGTCAAATAGATGCATAAATATTCATCCTCCTGCCAGGTTTCACCACTCATATGCTTGAAATTTGGCATCACCCTTGTACCTTCAGTAAAACGGATTTCAATCCCATCGTCTCTCCTAAATCCAATGCTCCCATCAAACCGCTTTGTGAGCCCAAAGCCTTTGCCTTCTCCTTTGAACCCGTAGAAAACAGCCGGGATTCGGACTGGAGTCCTGCGGAAAATGGAACGTACCACCTCAGGGTGGTATGTGCACCGGTCAAAGGAAATATTCTCCAGAAATCCCCACAATATACATTCCATGCGGTCTTCATTCGGTCTGGCACTACCTTCCACGTAATCAGCCAATTGCTGCCATTGTGCCGGCATATTGACTGAGCAGGGTGAATTGTCAGTATCCATCTTCTTCCATGTCCAGAAATTCCATGAAACGTCATGATCCTCAAACAACCGGAAAGCACCTGTATACCATTCCTTATTATTCTCGCCGCCTTCGCCCATAAAAATCGGAACATTCAATTCCTCTCTTTTATCAAGATAAATCCTTATGCTTTCTGTATCAGGGTTGTTCCAATATTTATGGAACTGGAGCAATAAATTATCATCAAACTTTTCGTTGAAAATCGACCAATCCGTAGCCCAATGAACACCTTCAAGGATAATCATGTGATGTCCATCGACTTCTCTGATTGCCTTCGTAATTTCACGGTAAAGCGGCAATACTTCGGTATTGTAGACTGAAAACCAGTCAGGCAAAGGTTCGTTCAAAAGGTCGTACCCCGCCACAATCCACTCGTCCTTGTACCGTAGGGCCAGCATTCTCCACAATTCAACCGTAAGGCGCCTGTTCTTCTCCACAGTAAACAGGTCGGGCCTGTCATTCTCCGAATCGTCAATATTCGCTCCGGTCTGGCCTCCAGGCGCCCCGTGCATGTCCAGGATCACATAGAGACCGTACTTCCGGCACCATTTAATGACACGATCCATCAGCTGCATATAACGTTCATTATAAGCAGACGACCCATTTTGTTGAATAATATGCCGGGCATTGAAGGGTACACGTACGGAATTGAACCCTTCGGCAGCAATCTGTCGGATATCCTCTTCCGAGGTATACCGTTCATAATAGAGATCCCAAAAGTGTTCTGCTTTTTCTATGCCAATTAGACCCTCTATCATCCGTTCAATTCGTCTGGGGCGATCCCACTGGCCCGGCAGACACCACATATAGCCTTCAGGCAACAGCCAACCTCCCAGGCCCACTCCCCGGAGCAAAATCTCCTGCCCTTGACCATTAATTAACTTTTGTCCTTCTGCCTTCAGAAACCCATTCACTTCATTCAAGTGATATCCCCCCTCCAATGATTCCATTATCCTTTTATCGCCCCCTCGGTAATCCCTTTTACTATGTATTTCTGAAGCGCCATATAGAGGATAACGGCAGGAAGCATAGCCATAATCAGTGTGGCCAGAATCGCTGTCCATTCATTGTTGCCGTATTCACCGAAAAGCATGGTAATGGAAATAAGGATTGTATACTGATCAAAATCGCTCAGTATGAGCAACGGCAGTAAAAAATCATTCCACATCCAGAGTGCGTTGAGTACAACAATCGTAGCAGTGATAGGGTTCAAAAGCGGAAAAACAATGTAAAAAAATGTTCTGAATTCACCACAGCCATCGATCACCGCAGATTCCTCCAACTCTCTTGCAATTGATTTCACAAACCCATGATAGAGGAAAATCGCCATTGAAACACCCAAGCCTATATATATCACGCCAAGTCCGATGAGGGAGTCACTTAAAGCGAGTTTCATTGCTATCCGGTACAAGGTGATCATGATGGAATAAAACGGAATCAGCATGGACATAACAAACAAACCAAAAACAAACCCACTCAACTTGCTTTTTGTACGGCATAATTTATAACCGGCCATGGAGGAAAAAAGGACAATTCCTGACAAGCCGACAGCAACTGCGATAATGGTGTTCCTTAAACTCCGCAAGTATCTCGTCTTTTTGAAGGCATCAATGTAATTATCAAACTCCAAATGGGAAGGAAAAGATAATATATTGTTTAACAAATCCCCCTGCGATTTAAACGAGTTCAATAGACTTATATAAATCGGAAATAAAGTAAACAGGGCGGCAGCAACCAGAAAAAGAAAAACCAAGGCAGAGACGACTCGGTGTCTGATACTCTCACCGATACCATTGACTTTTATACTGCTCATAACTCCACCTCTCTTCTCTTCATAATCCATAATTGAATAAGTGTGACGACAGCTATGATCATAAATAATATCATTGCCTTTGCACTGCCGTAGCCAAGCCTGTAACTCCCGCTAAATGCTTCTTCATAAACATTGAGTGCTATTACTTCAGTTTGTCTGCCAGGGCCTCCGCCAGTCAGGGAGTATACGGCATCAAACACCTGAAAAGCGTTATTCAGGGATATAAACACACCAATGGTGACAGCAGGCAGAATCATCGGCATTGTGATGTGCAAAAAAGACTGGAATGCGTTTGCTCCATCTATTTCCGCTGATTCTTTCAAGTGTCTGGGCACACTCTGAAGCGCTGCAATATAAATGACCATCAGGTAACCCACTCCGCCCCATAAAGCAACAACCAGGATGGCTATGAAAGAATAGGAGGGATCCCCGATCCATGAACGATCAAGGAACTTAAAAACCGTATGCTCGGCAATATAAGACAATACTCTGGTAAACACAAACATCCATACAAAGCCGCCTATGATCATACTCAGCATGTTAGGCATAAAAAGTATGGTCCTGAACAAGTTTTTATATTGTTTCCGCGATTCGATAAAAACTGCAAGGACTATAGCAAATAAATTTCGCAGTACAACCATAAATACAACATATTTAAACGTTCTACCAATCGCATGGACGAAAGCCGGGTCATCCGCCAACGCCTCCACATAATTGGCTAAACCTATGAACTTATATTCCGGGTTCAACCCGTTCCAATCCGTCATTCCGTACCAGATAGCTCCGATGGCGGGGACTACCATAAATACAGAATAGAACAACAGCGCCGGAAATACGAACACGATAAAGCCGACAGTCTGCTTCCTTTTTCTCGCTGTATTCATTCCGCATCACTCCAATCCTCAACAACTTTTATAAACCCCAATCAACGAGGAGGACTTGAACTCCCTTAGAATCCTATGTTTCTACCGAGAGCAAGTCCTCATAACAAATCGTTATTACTCCAGACCGTCATTTCCCCCTAGCAGGCAGGAAGCCAGTTATTTAGCTGCTTTTACTGCATCCGCCCAGGCCTTGTCCAGTGCATTGATCATTTCTTCTTTCGTAGCTACTCCCGCAGCATATGCCTGCATCTGCTTAGGGGCTTCACTACCTGAAACAGCTTCAGGCAATTTGATCTCAGAGTGTCCCTTACCTTCGCCGACAAACTTTGCCGCTTCATCATTCCACGGGAAAGTGGAATACGTATGGAACGATGCGATCTGATTCCATTTCAGCGACTCAAACAGTGCCGAAGAATCTTTGGGATCCAGGAAGTAATTTGCCAGATCATAGGCGGTTTCCTTGTTTTCGGTTTTCGAACCCACTACAAGTGCATTGGATACAGAAAGCATAATCATTGACGCTTTCGGGTCATTATTGACCGGCAACGGAGCGCACCCCAATTTGATGTCCGGATTGGCTTTCAAAATCGGATCGGCAGCCCATGTACCCATGACCCACATAGCCGCTTTACCGTTTGCAAAATCTGCAGCTCCTGTCATATAGCCGACTTCAAACGGCTTGCCGGTACCATTCTGATTAATTATGTCAATGATATCGAATATACTGATTATATCTTTATACGATCCAGTACCTGCATTCATCGTATCGACAAAGTCCGGTTTTGATGCATATATCGTACCCTGTACGGATAATGCATGCAAAAGCTGGGCTACCCAACCGTCTTGGTAGGCCAACATGAAGGGCTTGATGTTTTTTGCCTTCAATTTTTCCACAACCGCTTTCATTTCGTCAATGGTTTGAGGCGGTGTAATGCTATTTTCTTCGAATATCTGCCTGTTGTACAAATATCCCCATGCCGAGCTCTCGAGAGGGACTGCCAGTACTTTACCATAAAGTGTACATACATTCTTCACCGGTTCAAATACGTTTGAAGCAAACGGCTGATCGGACAAATCTGCAAGATAACCGGCTTTGTAGTAGTCCGGAATATCCGCAGTCGGATTGATTGTGAATAAATCGGGGATATTGTCGGCTGCAAGCCTGGCCCTGAGGATTTCATTCGCTTTTTCATTGGGCGGCATATCCAGGTCAATCCTCACTTCAACATTTTTTTCAGCTTTTTGTTTCGCCATGAACTGCTCTAGGTATTTGTCGATTTGCTCCTTGAACTGCGGCATACTCAAAAATACTTTCAAATCAACTTTTTTATTAGATACCTGGGTATTCTGAGCCGGCGCATCGGACTTTCCGCCGGTTGTTTCATCCACCTTCGTTCCGGAACCGTTTGAAGCAGTATTCCGGTTGCAGCCGACAGCCAATGTTAAAATAACTGCAATGGCTAGAATCAGAGACAGGGTTTTTTTCATGTTTATTTACCTCCTTTTATTTATACTTCAAGTATATAGGAGATGGCCCACTGCGTCATTTCAGAATATTAGCTTCTGCTTTTGCACAATATTGATATTGACTTAATCCTCCCTGCGCAGTTCTCCGGGCGTAAACCCGAAATACTTTTTGAAAACCCTGTAAAAATAGGCAAGCTCGGTATAACCCGTCAGCTGAGCCGCATGCTTGATCTCCATGCCTTGTTCAGATATCAGTTCCTTTGCTTTCTCCATTCTTTTCCGAATAATGTAGTCTGAGATGTTCTCACATGTAAAAGTTTTGAATGATCGGCTCAGATGCTCCTTACTTATAAAAAAATGTTGTGCGATGGCTTCCAATGAAATCGGTTCGGTATAATAGCGGTCGATATATGCCTGAACCTTTTTCAGGTCAAGACAAATTTTACTTCTGTTTAATTCCACCACTGCATCAATTGCTTTTTCATAGAGCCGGGAGATTTCCTTCGTCATTTCTCCAATAGAATCCCATCTGGCGTAAACTACACAATTATTATTTTTTTCATTCCACAGCCATGTCAAAGCAATTTCATTCCCTAATAAAAATTCTTCCAGGAGGAGAATAAAGTCATGGCCTATTTTGGCCGGCATATTTCCGTGCTTTGTGTCCTGATGTGTATTTCCAAGGGAAGTTTCGATAAATGCTTTTAGTTTCATAAAAGCATCCAGAACCGCAAGTTTGCTTAAATGCTGCAAATGTCCGTATATCAACTGACGGAAAGCAATGTACCTGTTAAGGACTGCGGTGTCCGCAAACACCAGCGGCGTTCTCCATGGCTCTCTCTCTTCCATATGAACCTGCTTCAGTTCACGAATACATTGTTCCAAAGTGGCATTCAATTCCTTGGGATCCAACGGTTTCAACAGATATTCCACCACCCTGGAACGAATGGCCTGCTTCAGGTAAACAAAGTCATCATATCCGCTCATCACAATAATTTTCAAGGACGGAAACCATTCATTCATGGTCTTCAGGAGTTCAACTCCTTCGGTACCCGGCATACGCATATCTGTGATTACTATATCCGGCTCAAGCTCCTTAATCAGCCTGAGTCCTCCGGTCCCATCCTCAGCTTCACCAATAACGCACAGTTGTAAGCTTTCCCAATTTCCAACCGCTTTTACCAGTTCCCTTGACCAGGGTTCATCATCAATGATAATGACCTTGAGCATCTTCCAAGACCTCCTCCTTCGGCACAGGAAGCACCAAAACAACCAATGTACCTCTCCCCTGCATACTGAAAATACGGGCTCCATACCTGCTGCCGAAATGAAGCTTGAGCCGGGCATTGACATTCCGCAGACCGATCCCTTTTCTTATCCTTTGCCCGTCCGTTCCTGTCCGGTCAGTCATCATCGGCAATCCGAGCTGCAGCTCGGTCCGGACCTGAGCCAGCCTTTCTTCACAAATTCCGACACCATTGTCCTTCACCATGATGCCGGCCTTTTTGCCGTTACGCTTGATGCGGATATTCACTTCCCAGGACCCTTCCTTTTGCTGAAGCCCATGTTCAAATGCATTTTCGACTATAGGCTGAAGTATAAACTTGGGCAGCTTGCAGTCAAGCGCCGTTTCATCTACCCGGACATTGACTGTACACCGGCCCATAAACCGATGTTCCTGTATGAATATATAGTTTTGCATGTGTTTCAATTCATCTTCCAACGGAACCATATCGCCTTCGGTACTTATGGCATAGCGGAGCAGTTCACCTATAGTCCTGGTAATTTGATAGATTTCAGGAGCGTTTTTCTTAAGTGCCATTCCCCCTATGAGATGAAGGGTATTATTGAGAAAATGAGGATTGATCTGGGCTTGAAGTGCCACCAACTGCGCATTTTTCAATTCAATGCTTTTCTCATACTCGACTTCAATCAATTCCTTGATGCGCTGCATCATTGTATTGTAGCCATGTTCCAGAAGTCCAATCTCGTCATTGCTTTGAACGGACATCACCTGGAAGTTGCTGATTTGTGCCGTTCGCATGGTATTAGCGAGGTTAATGATGGGACGGCTGATCCGAAGTGAGAAAAGAATGGACAGCAAAACGGAAATCAAGGCAAATATGCTGCCTGTCAGGATACCTGCCGCAATGGTGGTATGCGCGCTGCGGGTAACCGTTTCCAGCGGTATCGCCTTCACAATCAACAATTGACCTTCATCTACCCGCTTTTTAAAGAAGAAATGATTTTTCAATTTATGGAACTCCAGATCGGAATGCTTTATTTTCAGGTTGCGAAGCTGTGCCTGGATCTCACCCGATTCTGCCATTTTGGTGGAACCGGACAGAACCTCTCCTTCATCGTTGATCAGAAAAACAGCGCTTTCAGGTTCCGATTTCAGGATATTGCCCACTTCCTCCCATATTTTCCTGTTGATACGCACTGAAAGACCCCCGAGCAGTTTTTGGTCCTGATAGCGGTTCAGGCTGTGAAAGGCATAAATATCCTTATCTGACTGCTTAAAGTACATGTTGACAGGCTTGTCCAGCATCCGCCTCCAGGCTCCATTCCGGATGTCCAGCGGGGATATCTTCACACTGGTGGCAAAACCGGCCGAGAAAGCCTTATGGTTTGAATGGATGTAGAGGGTCAGGTCATCCACTTTCCGTGAACTGGAATAAAAGACCGAGTATAACGTATCTGTAATGTATTTCTGTGTTGAGAACTGGACGCCGGTATCAGGGCTGTCCAGGTCATTGAAGCTATTCATCAGTTGTTTGTTGATCTGCAAAGTATAAAACGAGCTCTCAATCTGACTGATCAACTCATTTAAATACTGGTCTGCCCACATCATACGGGATACATTGGCATTTATCATTTCCTTTTCTACAGAATTCCGCATGTTGTTTGTGGCAATCCACGTTACTGTAATGACAGGAAGTGTTGTCAGGCAGATTATCATCACCATCAGGCGAAAACGCAGGCTTGTCCGTTTCATCCCCTTATTCCTTTCTCACGTATCTGTAAAAGACAGTTATTATGTAAATCCATCGACCTGCTATTATTTTAGATTATCCCTTGAATCTTTTCAACTTAAATCGGATTCTGGTGTAAGAAGCAACGGTATTTTGACTGTGCCGCATCCTTCATTTCCCTTCAAATACAAACAGAGGGCGTTGATTTACATATCAACGCCCTCTGTTTTCAATACTCTACTGTTTAATAAACTCAATGTTGTCAAAAGCAGCCCAATTATTTGCAGCAGCGTCCGATTTGACACCTACTTCGATCTGGCCGTTCGTAACCGTGATGCTGTTGATTGTATATTGTGTCCAGTCTGAGACAGCACCGGAACCGACAGATGTGTTTAATTCCGCACCGCCGTAATTTTTTGCGTACAGCTTCAACGAATTCTGGCCCTCGCTTGAACGCACCCATGCACTGGTGTTCTTTCAAAAACAGGATATTGCCCTGTGTTGGATAAATCCTGTCCATCATAAACTCAACTGGTCCTTCGTCAGCTAATCAATACGTATGCATCTACCGATATAGTATTGGA
>CAYGHY010000121.1:0-8783 GCA_964349435.1 uncultured Oscillospiraceae bacterium | reverse complement strand
ATATAAAGTAATTGGAGGCAATTATGATAAAAATACCTTTTGCCAAGACAAAAATACCGGACAAAAATAAACCATTAAAAGATCGTGAAAAAATCCCAATTAAAAAAATAAAAAATTTCAAATCAATTATTGCAGATCTTTCGACTACTAGAAGCATATTATCTAAGATGGTAGCAGTGTTTCTTTTGTTGATTATCATACCGGTCTCTACGATTGGATTTATTGCATCAGACACTGCCTCGAAAAATCTCTTGAAAAGCGCTGAGGACAGCGTTACGGCGGCAACAAAGCAAATATCTAATTATTTTGATGTTTTTTTGGAGAGGGCGCAAAACACATCACTGCAAATAATAGCTAATAAAGCGATACAAGATTTTACCCGTTTGAATTTTAAGCAAATCGACCAATTTGAGGGATTGCTCGCAAATCAAAAAGCTATGGAGGCGTTAAACAGTATCAATTCTTCCTCCTCGGACATGAACACGAGTCTGCTGTATAATACGGGCTTTGTACTGGGTAATAAGCTGCAGCCGGAAAACATGGAAAAAGTATTGGCCACAGAGTGGTATAAAAAGGTGCAGGAAGCTGGCGGCAAGTTTGTATGGATTGATTATAGCGAAGGAATGAACGGTGCCGATGCTGCAGATTACGCCCTGTCTTTGGTGAGGATATATAAAGACCCTGTTACTTCTGCGACCTACGGTCTGATAATAGTTGACGTCAACTATTCACCTATAAATAACATCCTGGCCAGCGTTAATCTTGGCATGGGTGATTCTACATACCTGTTGACACAGGAGGGCAAGGTTTTGTCAGCAAAGGGCAAATCCGAAGAGGGGGCATTAGTTCAAAGACAGTTCATAAAGGAAGTTCAGGAGCGCTCTGCCAAAAAGGAAGCTGGATGTTTTCATACATTAGACAATGGAGAAGACTACCTTATATCCTATTATAAATCACCTAAAACAGGCATGACGGCTGTGACAATCGTTCCCAATTCAATTATTACGGCGGGCGCGACGCAAATAGTGAAGACCACTTTATTTGCCGGTATCATATTCGTTTTGCTGGCAGGAGCGTTTGGCTTTGTTTTCTCACTCAGAATGACGCTTGCAATGAAATCAATTATGGGAGTGATGTCAAAAGCAGAAGAAGGTGATCTCACTGCGTCTCTTTCCATGAAACGCAAGGATGAAATTGGCAAGCTGGTGAACAGTTTCAACAAGATGCTTGTCAAAATACGTGAACTGGTTATACAGAATAAACGGGCAGCAGAAGAGGTTGTTGCGTCCTCGGAAAAGATGGCTGCCATTTCGGCAGAATCCTCCCGAATATCCACTGAAATAGCACACGCCATCATTGAGGTTGCGTCCGGCTCTTCCAATCAGGCAACCGAGATAGACACCAGTGTTAAAAACGTTTCACAGCTTGCGGACAGGATCTCACTGGCAGTAGAGAAAACCAAAGTGATGGAAGCTGATTCAGCGACAATGAAGGAGCTTTCGGATTACGGCATAACGACTATTGACAACTTGAACCAAAAGACGGCCCAAACAAATGAAATAACAACTGACGTCGTCAAGGATATTACCCAGTTGAACCAATATGTTAAGAATATAAACGTAATAACAAATGTACTGCGCAGCATTGCCGATCAAACAAATCTGCTTGCACTTAACGCCGCGATTGAAGCTGCCAGGGCGGGCGAAGCAGGAAGGGGCTTCGCTGTGGTAGCGGATGAGATCAGGAAGCTTGCGGAACAGTCCAATAACCACACTCGAGAAATCCAAAAGCTGATAGAAAATATTTTCAAGCAGGTTCAGAGTTCTACCAATCTTGTCGGAAAGGCAGAGGCAAGTTTCAGGGGGCAGAGTGAAATTGTTACGCAGACTGCAGAAGTGTTTTCAAGAATCAATAAAACGACAACCATACTTGCGGGCAATATCAGTACAGTGGGCGGCATGATAACGGACATGGACTCTTATAAGGAAATGGTATTGTCAAGCATGGAAAACATATCGGCTGTATCAGAAGAGGTATCGGCTTCGACTCAAGAGGTTTCTGCGTCTACAGAGGAGCAGCTCACCTCTGTAGAGCAGCTTGACGATATGGCGAAGCAGTTGAACGAACTTGCACTCAATCTGATATCTCAAATGGAGAAGTTCAAGGTATAGAAGATGACAAGTATTAAGAATGTATAGGGAATTTTGGAGTCGGCTGAGCAGCATGAAAATGACAGAGTTGAAATTGCTGCGCAGGAAACCAACAGATTATTATCAGACTCGCAGGCTTTATTGAATAATTGTACTATTTCACATCATACAGCTTTCCCATAAACAGGAGGGTTCCTGTTTCATCGTCTGCAATGATAAATACGAAAGGCCTATCGGCAATGAAAGTCAGCGGCTCGGCTGCCGCAGTTTCCTTCATCTCTACCACGGTTGCCGCTGCAGCTTCGCTGCCTTCTTCGTTCACTTCGATCACGGCCTTGTGAAGTACTCTGCTGATACAAATACCCTCACGTATACCGGAAAAGTCGGCTGTTTCTGAAAAAGCCTCTCCCATTCCCAGTGCTGTCAGGCTGTCGTTAAGGTTCTTGATTCCGTATTCCAGTTTGAAACGCGGCAGCCGTAACTGCACCTCATCTCTCTCTGAAATACTGTCTTTGATAGCCTTCCATCGGACCTCGTCCAGATCTGCGACAAAATCATTGATTGAGACAGCTTCCGCCGGCAGGATACAATACATAGCTGCCTTTCCACTGCCATAAGGAAGTCTGACGGCTTTAAAACCATCTCCCTGCCCGTATTCCAATTTCCCGTTTCTGCTCATCATCTTCACTTCAGGGGTACTGCCGTCACCCGCATAAAAAGGCGTGTCAAAGGTATTCTTCGCGTCAAATTGCTTTGTCCAATCTCCTTTGAAATAGATTGCATTAATCAGGTACATAACGATATTTGGCGATATTGGCGAGTCGATCATCTTTTCAATTTTCTTTTTTGTGGCGTCTGATATCCATTTATTAATTTGGTCTGCGGCGGTTTCCTTTGAAAAATCCATTGAGGTTGCTGAAGCATCAAAAATGTCCCTGTTTACTGATAAGAAATCTTCTTTAATGGCTTCACCTTCCCGAATCCACAGTGAATTACCGATGTTCAGCTCCACCTTTTTATCCAGCCGCTTCAGGTACCGGAGCAGATTCCTGTAACTTTCATTAAGCTTTTCATCCTCAATACCCGTATATCCCAAGGCTTTTGCCATAGCTTCCCTAGTTGTCGTTTCTGCCCCCTGGTATGTCATTGTCAGTGCGGTGGATATGCTCAGAGGAGATATGAAGATACTCCGGTTCACATCTTCCTTGTTTAATTGTTGGAAAATATCAAATGCAAAACGGGAATTACTCTCAACAGTCTCCGTACTGATTTTATCCTTATCTGCGGTCGTATTTTGACCGGAAAGTGCGAGCTTTCCTGAACACCCTGTTAACAAAGCCACTGTCATCACAGTGCAAAGTGCCAAACGCATTAAATTTTTCATATGAACAACTCCCATCAATTGTTTGATATTTTTTAGACGTACAAGGGCTTCTTTTGGTTTCAAAAATAATGCAGGGATTAGTGCAGTTGAATCAAATAAATGCGTTTGGGCATATCATAAAATGAAGGATGTGATATGAATGCCTAAAGGGAAAGTCAGGCACATGTTTCCGGGCGGAAATACGTCGATGGGATTCTACAGTTTCTATAGCTACATAATCAACCAGGAGGATGCAAAAAGAATATTTATATTAAAAGGTGGACCTGGGGTCGGTAAAAGCACTTTTATGAAGAAAACAGCAGCAGAAATGCAGGGACGGGGCTATGATGTGGAATACATGCACTGCTCCAGTGACAACAAAAGCCTGGATGGCATTGTGATACCCCGTATTGGCGTTGCCTTGATTGATGGCACTGCGCCGCATGTAGTGGACCCAAAAAATCCGGGAGTGGTAGATGAAATAATAAATTTGGGAGACTTCTGGAATGAAGCCGGTATGCGACAGCACAGGCAGGAAGTTTTGAAGGTCAATAACGAAGTGGGAAAACTGTTTGTCAGGGCTTACAGATATCTGAAGGCGGCATGGCAGATATATGAGGATAGCGCCGCCTTATTTGGTGCGGCTGTTGATGAAGCTAAAATAAACATGCTGGCAAAAGAGTTTATCGATGAGCTTTGGTATGGGATGCCATTATCGGCTGGGGTAGGTAGGCAAAGGTGCCTGTTTGCCAGTGCAATCACACCGGATGGCTTAAAAAATTATCTGAATGATTTATTTGAAACAGACAATGTATATATACTGGAAGGTTTCCCCGGAGCAGGTACTGAAAGGCTGCTGGAAAAGCTGAAAGCAGCCGCATTGGAGAGAGGTTGCAATATCGAGGCATATTATTGCGCATTAAATCCGGATAAGCTTGAACACCTGATCATACCGTGCATGGATGCGGCTTTTTCTACGGTAAATAAATATCACGCTACTGATGCATGTGCATTTAGAAAGGTTGATTTTGCTGATATGCTGGATGAAAAAGCGATTGCTAAATACAGGACGGAGCTTGAGTATAATGAAACAGCGTTTGACAGTCTCTTGGGCAAAGCCGTTGACATCTTATGTGGAGCAAAAGCTTTGCACGATGAGATGGAAACCTATTATATACCGAACATGGATTTTAATGCTATACAGAGTCGATGGGAAGGCATTATGAGAAGGATACTGGATAGCATCTGAAACCATAGGTTTAAGCTGATCACTCCGCAGATGTGATCAGTTCCACTGCAACCTTTGCATTTTCACGTGCTTTTTCCTTAAAAGCCGGCATATCCGCTGCAAGCTGCCTGCTGATTTCTTCACGGCTTAGCCAGACCTGCCCGGTAAGACTCTTGAGGCTTTCGTACTCCAGCAGCCTTACATCACCTGCGGAGGGTTGATTTATTAAGTCCAGAAAGCCTTGGATTTTAGGGTCGTATACCAAGCCCACCATTGGCACGGCTGCCACAGCAGAGAATACCAGTGCATGTAGTCTCATGCCCAACACCATATGCATTTGGGAAATCAAATCATAGGTCTGGAACACATCCAGTTTGTCTTTGACAATGTAACTGCCGTGCCGCATTTTAGCGGC
The DNA here is from genome assembly GCA_964349435.1 of uncultured Oscillospiraceae bacterium. Lineage (GTDB taxonomy): Bacteria > Bacillota > Clostridia > Acetivibrionales > DTU013 > CAYGHY01. The sequence continues at coordinate 3,627 of CAYGHY010000121.1, read as the reverse complement.
CACATTTTTCAGTATTGGCACATCTTCGGGGTGCTGCATCGGAATAAAGACGGGAAAAGCTCCAAAAGTTGAAACCATATTATCTACCACTCTTGCTATGACAGCTTCGTACTTTTCATGTTCAATTTTCTCATGACCGGGATATTTTCTGAGGGATATGCCGAGCAAAGGGTTTTCACTTTGAATATCCAGCAGCTGCAATATATCGGAGCCAGTGCCGTGGTAGCCATCGGTGACCGTCAGAGCGGCATCAGCTGTCAGAAGGATACGCGGCTTACTGATATCCATGTGTCTGAGTTCAGCAAAAGATAATTCTTCTCTAAGTGTAATTACGTCAACCTTGTTTATTATTTTTTTTGTCAGCATTCTGTTCAGACTCTTTTTCAGAGGACCGATGCCGTTGGCGTAAAACATGACTTTCAGCCTGAGTTTCTTGGCAAGCCATACAGTACTGAGGTAATAAAGCAGCGAGCGGGTGCTGGTATTATCCTGCAGCAGATTACCTCCGCCGTAAATGAATGCTTTTGAGTTCTTCATAGCCTGAAAGATTCGCAGCATATTAATTCTGCTTATGGAAGCCACCTGAAAATCTTTTGCAGTACCGGCGGGGATTTTTGATAGTATCAGAAGCTTAATATCAGGTTTGAACTCCTTCAAATCCTTTATAATCGACATGAGAAGAGCATCGTCGCCGATATTTCTATAACCGTAATAGCCTGAAATAATCGCATCATATGGTTTTTGACCATTGTTTTCCGCTGACTGTTTTTCGAGAATTCTGCAGTAAATATCCCATTGGGTTTTCGCCATACTCTCTACTGAAAAATCCTTCGACGCCTTTTCATACAGGCATTCACCCATGGCAGCGCGTTTGTTTTCATCTTCTGCAAGCTCAAGTATAAGCTCGGAAAAATGCCTGTAATCACCGGGTTCAAACAAATAACCATTTCTTCTGTTTTCTATCAGATCAGGGATACCGCCGACATTACTGCTGACGGTTGCTTTTTTAAATTTCGCACCTTCCAGTATGGAATAAGGGAAGCTTTCACTGATGGAGGTCAGTACACTGATGTCTATACTGCTCATCAGCTCATTGGGGTCATCCAACCAGCCCAGGAAGAATACCGTATCGGTGAGATCAAGACTTGCGGTCAGTGCTTCCAGCTGTTTCCGATCCTCACCGTCGCCGCCTATCAGGAATTTAACCTTGCTGTTCTTGTTCTTGACAAGACGCGCGGCTCTTATGATGGTATCGATGCTTTTTACGGGATAAAGCCTTGCAGCGATACCGACAATAGCATCCTCAGCATTGATGCTGAGGTTGTACTTGGCAATAAGGTTTTGTCTGGAATAATTGGCTGACGGGACGGAGAAATCCATTCCGTTATACAAAACATATATGTCAAAAGGGTTGAATTTCCGGTTTATCAGCATTTCTTTGAAATTACCGGAGACAGCAATGTAGTTTTGCATGAAACGCAGAGCAATTAAGTTAGTGAGGCCAATGGTCATACGTCTGGACAGACTATGCATATAATCCAGCCGATAGTCGCTATGTACGGTGGTAACAGTGGGAGACCCGGCTTTGCGCCTTGCGGCCAGAGAGAATATGTTTGCCTTGGCGCCATGGGAATGAACGATGTCAAACCTGCCCTTTCGGATGATATCTGTTACCTTCCGGATATCGGCGAATATGTTTCTTGATTTCACCACCGTCACGTCGATTCCCAGTGCCCGGGCATCGTCGGCGAACACTCCGGGTCGAAGGCTGATGAGCTTGACATCCATATGCAGGGACAGCTCTTTTAAGAGATAAAGCACATGTGTTTTTGCACCTCCGATGTCACCGCCGCCTATCAAATGAACAATTCTCATGGTAACCCCCTGTGCACAGTTACTTTTGTTTTTGCAGTTCCTTTGTGTTGCAGACATTGCGGTAGTGGGCAGACCTATACATATTCACTCTTCCTGCTTATATGGTAAGAGCTTGACTAAAAGCTTTATAACGCAGTAAAAAAGTATCAATACCGAAAAAACGCCAAGCATTCCGAATATCATAACAAGCATTCCCTGTTCTATTTTAGAACCGTTTATTAATTCCTGAATCATTTCCAAATCCTCCCTAACGCAGAAGTAGTGGTACTATCGCAAGTATGAGTCCACCGGCTATGATAGATCCCAGTTGGCCTGAGACATTAGCACTGACGGCCTGCATAAGCACAAAATTTGTCGGATCTTCCTTCTGAGCCATTCTCTGTATAACCCTTGCAGACATAGGGAAGGCGGATATTCCTGCAGCACCGATCATCGGATTAATTTTTTTCTTGCGAAACAGGTTGATGAATTTGGCAAAAAGTACACCGCCTGCCGTGTCAAAAACAAATGCAACCAGACCCATGAGCAGTATCAACATTGTCTGAGTCTGTATGAAGTTTTCTGCCAGCATGGTGGCACCGATAGTGATACCCAGTAAAATCGTGACAAGGTTTGCTAATTCATTCTGGGCTGATTTCGAAAGTCTTTCAAGAACACCGCATTCCCTGATCAGATTGCCGAACATCAGTGATCCTACCAGAGGCACACTAATTGGCGCAACAACACCTGATATGATTGTTATTGCAATGGGAAATATAATCAGAACCGCCTTGGATACCTTAGCGTCCTTGTATTCCATTCTTATAAGACGCTCTTTTTTAGTTGTGAGCAGCTTTATGACAGGAGGCTGTATTATTGATACAAGCGCCATGTAGGAATAGGCTGCCACGGATATGGGTCCGAAGTACTCTTTAGCGAATATGCTTGCGACATATATTGCCGTCGGACCGTCAGCTGCACCAATGATGCCGATGGCGGCCGCGGGTTTTAAATCAAAACCTAACGCAAGGGCTATCAGTATTGTTGCAAAAATGCCAAACTGAGCTGCTGCTCCGAAAAAAATCATCACCGGGTTTCTTAAAAGAGGAGTAAAGTCAATCATTGCTCCCACTGCGATAAATACCAATACAGGAAAAAGCTCTGTAAGGATACCGGAATTAAGCAGTATTTCCAATACGCCCGGTTCTACCCGGAAGGCTTGTCCGGCACCGTCAAATATGTACTGCAGGTTCTTTTCAAATATTTCCCTTGCTCCGGGGTTTTTACTTACAAACTCCGTAACGAAAGGATCCAGGACATTTGGTGATGCAAACTTCACTACCGACTGGGGAAGGTTGACCAATATGGCGCCAAAGCCAATGGGCAAAAGCAGCATGGGTTCATAGTCCTTTTTTATGGCAAGGTAAATCAATGCCAATCCTATCAGGTACATCACAATCATTTTTATATTAAGTGCATAAAATCCTGAAAATAGATCTTTTAGCTCCATGAAATCTCTCCCGTAACTTATTATGAATGGAATATAAAGAGCAACTGATTAACGAAGTGGCGATTTTTGCTGATCCTTACCCTATTTCCTTTAATAGTATACCTAATAGCAAAACATTAATCAATCATAAATATACACAGATTATAAAATATTCATAGGTAGTTTTTGAACTATATATGCTATAAAATAGGGACGCCAATTTTTTAACGCATAGGAATTTATAAATCTCCTAAAAAATTCCTATGCTGGGGTTTGGAAAGGGG
>CAYGHY010000120.1:0-8810 GCA_964349435.1 uncultured Oscillospiraceae bacterium | reverse complement strand
ACCATGTTGCCGCGGTGATTCTCCATTTCCTGCACAATGGTATTGATCGCCTCGTCCCCAAACATCCCGTCCCTGTCGTCCACCAGCGAGTACGCCTCATCAATGAACAGCACAGAACCTTGGGCCTCCTTGAACTTTTCCTTGACCAGCCTGGCAGTCCAGCCGACATACTTGCCCACCAGGTCGGCCCTTCCCACTTCCAGCAGGTTGCCAACCGGCAGAATGCCGTTATCCTTCATGATCTGCGCAAACAGGCGCGCGACCGTTGTCTTGGCAGTCCCTGGATTGCCGGTAAACACCATGTGCATGGGCAGACTGTCCATCGCTGCGCCTTTGCTCCTGAACAGTTCTTGGGCTTTGTTGTAGTTCAGCATTTGATCCATAACGCTTTTTGCTTCCTGTAACCCAACCATGCGCTGCAGCTGATCGTATGCGCTTGTCTGCACGATGGATTGCCTGTTCGGCGGAGTGACTGGATTATGAGTAAGTGAAGCGTATTGGGGAAAGGCAACCTTCTTGAGATAATCGTTATACCACTTGTCAAAATGCTCCTGCAGTTCTGAAGAGGAATACCTTTCACGATCTGCTGTGATTAAATTCTTCAGTCTGTCATCCGGCTTCACGCTCGCGTCACTGGCGAGGTTCATCAGATATAAAGCTGCGCCTTCTTTATCGAAGCCTTCCTTGGCAATCTGTATAAAGGTAAAAGAAGGCAAGCGCTCCAGGATACCCTCGCGAACAGCTTTTTGGATTGGCGATACACAGATGATTGTCAGCACATTGTGTTTGAAGCTGTTCATGGCACCGCAGATCATATCAAGGGCAGGTTCTTCCGGCGGTCCCGGATCCTCATGCCCTCTGTCGCCAGAGACGTAATCAATCACGCATGTTCCGCCCTCACAAAACTCAAACATGCTTAGCAGTATGGATTCATTGATCGGCTCAACAGAGGCGTATCTCTTGACGATATATCGCTTGCTTCTGACGCGCTTGTTGGCAAACAGGGCACTAAGCAGCAAGTCTGCCATCTGAAGATGCTGGTCTTTACAATCCATCTCAATGATGTAATGCACCGGATGACCAGAATATGGGGCGGCGTTGCTCTTCTGATAAATCCTTTCAATTTCGTCCTTATAGCCTGGTGTGTTGGAAAACATGACCGCCCGCTTCAATATATCATCCTTGTTTGTGTTCGCATGGATCATCTTTTCGACCATATTGCTTCTCCCAATCCAACGAATACCAAGTTCATCCAGCACAGCGTCATCATTGATTGCATACCCTCTGCCTACGGCAGTGCGCAGCATCTTTGTCGCGGCGGAGCATGTGATCTCATTTGTCTCAATTGTGTCCGGCTCTATGCAAAGAAGACGAAGAAACGCACGGACTGGTTCATTGATGGATTGCTTCTTGAGGCTCTCGTTGCTGATCATAGCAATGCATATCAGTCTGTTATCCATGATTGTCTCCACAAAGATATACACGGAGTCTTCCGACATTTCATAGAATCGCTTGCTTGCAAACGATGCTGACTGCGTCAGTTCCAACAGTTCATTTTCAACATTTGGAATGTTGAATCTTACAGCAACTGAGAAGAACAGCATCAAATAACACCTCCGTCTGTTTATGATTACATGTTACTTCAAGAGGTGTTCTATAAATGTCCCATCCTGTCAGCTACACTATAATCAAATAATGGGAAGGAAAGATTGACATGTCACTGGAAAATCGTTATTCTGCTCTCAAGGAAAAGGTCAGATCAAGGAAAGAGGCTTTCGACAGCCTCATGCATTTTGTGGAAACGCAGACTGCCTATCTCAGCGCACCAGCCTCCACAAAATTTCATCTTTGCAGGGAGCAGGGCCTGTTGGAACACAGTGTAAATGTAGCAGAGACTATGATGCTTCTGCGGGCAACCTTGATGCCTGCGCTCAGTGAAGAGAGCTGTGTGATCGTTGCTCTACTGCATGACCTGGGAAAGGCGGGTGTACCGGGGCAATCACAATATCTTGAAAACCTGCCAAGCGAGAAACAACAGCGCTACGGATACCCTGCAAATAACCCGTATCGTTTCAACATCCAGCTAACATATCTCAGCGTGCCTATTCGAAGTTTGTATCTCATCCTGCCTTATCTGCCGCTGACACAGGAGGAGGCGCAGGCGATTGCCTACCATGACGGGCAATATGTACAGGAGAACAAGGGCGTGGCAACCTGGGAATGTCCACTGACCCTGTTGCTGCAATATGCAGATAACTGGAACGGATTCATAATTGAAAAAGAGGAGAAGAAACTATGAGCAACACCAGCAAAGGACCGGGGCAAAAAGGAAGCAAGTACTGGATGCAGCACTTTGTGAACACCAAGGATGCCTTATTACTCAAAGAGAAAATCGAGACGAAGGATCCCACTATCACTGGGCTTGTCTGGCTCTCTCCACTTCAATCCAATTCCTACGGTGAATTTAGAGCCAGAGACATCCCCAATGTGAAACCTGAAGATATTGCCTTTTGGCCATCCCAAGGCCCGTGGTGGGACGCTGTTGCGACCTTTGATAACAAGGGAATCCTTCTGGTAGAGGCCAAAGCACATCGCCGTGAAATCATGTCACATTGCACAGCTAAAAAACCAGACAGTGTCAATAAAATCAAGTCCGCCATGCAAAGGACCCATAAGGTACTTGCGCCTGCGAAAGCCTACGATGAAATAATCTGGTTCTCAAAATACTATCAATTGGCAAATAGGCTGGTGTTTCTTCACCATTTGAAAGAGCAAGGAAAGAATGTCCGGCTACTGCTATTGAACTTCGTAAATGACTGGACGCATATATGCACTGAGGAAAAGGAGTGGCGCGATCATTCAGAAATAGTATGGAAAGAGATGATTGGCACCTCTCAAGTACCTCAAGGCGTGTTGGAGATTCTTCTTGACGTTAAACCAAAACAATGATGACAATGTTGGTTGTTCATTAGCGAAAATTCCTAAACTAGTAAATAGAGTCAATAAAGCTCACGGAAGGAATTCAAATGCTTCCACGATACCTGACAAAATCAAGGTTCCAGCTGGCGATGCAGTGCCAGACCAAGCTGTACTATCAAGGAAAGCATGAATACGCGAACCAGAGCATTGATGATCCATTCCTGCTCTCTCTGGCTGAAGGAGGATTCCAGGTTGGCGCGCTGGCGAAGTGTTATTTCCCCGGTGGATATGAAGTTGAATCCAAAAACCCTGATGAAGCCTTACGACTGACAAGCGAGCTGATGCAGCAAAAGGATATCATCCTCTTTGAAGCGGCCTTCCTGCATGGCAACCTGTTTGTCCGGACAGATATACTGGTAAAACAGGGCAAGTTGCTGGAGCTGATTGAAGTGAAAGCGAAATCCTTTGATTCTGTTAAGGATAGTTTTCTGGACAAGAGCGGCGCGGTCTCTGGAAGTTGGGCTGAGTATCTGTATGATGTCGCATTCCAAAAGCATGTGCTCAGCCTCGCGCTGCCAGGCTATGAGATAGAAGCCTCCCTGATGCTGGCGGACAAGAGTGCCCGCTGCCCAACAGATGGCCTCAACCAGATGTTCCGCATTGCAAAGAATGAATCAGGCAGGAAACATATCAAGGTATCTGAGAGCCTGAAGCCTGAATACCTTATTCCCCCAATTCTAATCAAAGTGAATGCTGATTCGAGCTGCAAACAGATATTTGAGACTCGGATGGACTTTTGTGGCGAAGATGTCAGCTTAGCCAAATTTGCGGAAAGAGTCGCTGACTGCTATAAGAAAGACGAAAAGATTGTGACTCCGCCCTCCCGTGTCTGTAAAGGATGCGAATTCCAGGCAACAGATGATGAGCTGAAAATCGGCTTGAAGAGTGGGATGTGGGAGTGCTGGAAGGAAACCCTTGGATGGCAGGATACAGATTTTAAGGAACAGACGGTTCTGGACATCTGGAACTTCAGGAAGAAGGATTTGTTAATCCAGGCGAGGCGCATCAAACTGACAGACATCACGAAACAGGACATCCTCCCAAAGGCGGATAAGAAGCCTGGTTTGTCACAAAGCCAAAGGCAATGGATGCAGGTGGAGAAATACCAAAAAGGAGACAGCCTCCCTTGGGTAGATATTGAAAACCTGTCCAGGGAAATGGCCAGATGGAAGTACCCCTTACATTTTATCGACTTTGAAACTTCTACGGCTGCCATACCCTTCAACAAGGGAAGACATCCATATGAAGAAATCGCATTCCAATTCTCCCATCATATCATCAGGAAAGATGGTTCGGTAGAGCACAAGGGCCAGTACCTGAACGCTCAGCCGGGCATCTTCCCGAATTATGAATTTGTCAGGTTACTGAAGCATGAGCTCGAACAGGATGAGGGCACAATTTTTCGCTACGCACCGCATGAGAATACAATCCTGAACAGGATTCGCAGTCAGTTGCTGGAGGATCCGCGGGATATCCCGGACAGGCAGGCACTGTGCACATTCATCGAATCCATCACCACATCAGTCACCAGCAGTCCTCAAGTGTGGGAAGGGGCTCGCAGCATGGTTGATATGTGGTATTTGGTAAAGCGCTATTACTATAATCCTGCGACCAAGGGGTCCAACTCAATCAAGTATGTGCTGCCTGCCATCTTGAATAGTTCGCCCTGGCTGCGGGATAAATACGTCAAGGCAATATATGGGTCGCAGGGCGGTATACCAAGTTTAAATTACCGGAATTGGAAGTGGATAGAGTATGATGAGGCTGGCAATGTCATCGATCCATACAAGCTGCTCCCGGCCATGTTCCAAGATCTGTCCGTCAAGGATAACGAACTGTTGAGCGATGACGATGAAATAAAGAATGGCGGGGCCGCACTGACCGCATATGCGAGGATGCAGTTTGAGGACATGTCGGATTATGAGCGTCAGGAAATTCAGACAGCTTTACTGAAATATTGCGAACTGGATACGCTTGCCATGGTCATGATTTTTGAAGGATGGCGGGAAATGGTCAAGAGTTCCATATAGGATGGATTCAGTTACTGGAAGATGGAGGGGAGAAGAGCACTATGAGAATAGTTTCTGCCATTGGTCTTAGTCGAGAGGAAATCCATACTCTGGAGATATTACTTTCTCCCAGCGACTATGTGATTGCCCGTTATAATCAGGATGCTCTGGATGGGGAAGCCATTACCAGGATTTATTACGAGGCGTTTTGCATTGTTATGAATCCAAAGAAGATATTTATACGTCATTTGGACCAGTTAATGAAAACACACTTGGAAAATATCAAGAATAATTGCGGACATATCCCCATGCTTCTAATGACCGAAAAACTTAATAAATACGGGCAAATTTGTTCAGGTATTGTAAACCTTCATGCCCGTATCGATGAGACACGGCAGAAAGCTGTAGAAATACTAAATTGTGTAGCAGTGCCCTTCTGGCAGAGATTGAAGCAGATGGAAAGCAACATGTTCAATGATGGCTGGTATTTTGTTGATATTGAAACAACAGGAGATAGTCCACTCAAAGACGACATTTCCAAAATCAAAATTGCGTATATGGGGAATTATCAAATACAGGGGGAAAAAGAAATCTGCATCATACCTGGCAGTTTCATATCGGCAAATACCGCAAAGACTACAATCATCGGCAGTTTTTTACATGAGTCAAAATATGATCTTTCGGACGCTTTAAACGAATTAGTCAATCGAAGTCATCCTGCCCCGTTAATACTAAGAGATGAGGCGTATATATCGTCGTTCTTGACAGCTGCATTTCATATGTGTGGAATGACATTTGATATTCCATATGTTTCTTTGGAGGGACTGGCTGCTATTGTTTTTGGATACGGTCTTTCCTTGAAACCGAGTGAAATCTTGAGAATTGTAGGTCATCGAAAGAATCCAAGAACGTATATGAAAGAACCGGACTTATATGAAATGTATGACCTAACGCTGTCGTTGTTTGAAAGACTACAAGATTGTTATGGAATTCGAGCACCAGGCGACTTTCCTAGGTTATAATTTGATTTTTCCGGTTTATGCAATCAATACATGTGTAAAACTAGCACTAATTTATATGTAGAAAAAGATAATAAACAGGAGGTAAAAGAATGGCAGGATACTATCCACTAGACATATCTGAACTGATGAAACAGAATAGCGGATCCAACAGGCAACCATTCCCGCATCAGAAAGAAGCATTCGCCGCGCTTTCAAAAACCTTACCAATTCCAATAAATAGGTACAAGGGAACCTTGTTGGTTTTACCAACTGGAGGCGGAAAAACCTATACATCAGTAAACTGGATATGTAGGAATATTCTGTCCAAAGGCATAAAAGTCCTTTGGTTAGCACAATCTTCCTATTTGCTTGATCAGGCAGCCAAGTCCTTCAGAGGAGAGTTGCATCATGCAGTTGGCCGCGATATTGTGAATATGCGTGTGGTTTCCAGCAGTACTGAGCACGCAAACGCAGGGAGCATCAGTGTAACAGATGATGTGCTAATCTGCACAACCCAAACTGCGATAAGCGCTTATTCGTCAGAACAACTGGATGGCAGAGGAAATGTTGTAAAGACACCTTTCAGAAACTATATTGATTCCTGTATTGGTAGCGAGCTGTTTGTTGTCATTGACGAGGCGCATCACGCACCGGCTTATGGCTGCAGGAATCTTTTGCGTTTCATGCAAAAAGACATTCCAAATCTATACGTCTTAGGATTGACTGCAACACCGATGCACATGGATAAGAGAATAAGCGGCTGGCTAAAAACAATTTTCGACCAGTGGATATGTTATGAAGCGGATAAAAACATTCTTCAGGCAAATAAGGTGCTATCTGTACCAAAGTACATCGAAAAGAATACCGGCATGGAGTTCGAAGTGGACGACGGGCTCTATGACAGGTTGGTCAATAAACATAAGGATTTGCCGGAAAACATTATTGAAAATCTGGCCAACAACCAAAGCCGAAATAACCTAATTGTAAGTGAGTATCTCACCAACAAAAGCGATTATGGCAAGACACTAATTTTCGCGGACAGGTGGTTTCAGTGTGAGTATATTGCGGAAAAGCTGAACCAAAACGGCGTGAAAGCAGCCGCACTTTATTCTGTTGTGGCCGGGCAGAGCGATTCGTATTCTGGGGGCAGCGGGCGGCGTAACGATGAGATGAATCGTCAAATACTAAAAGATTTCTCTAGCGATAAACTAGATGTCGTTGTGAATGTGAGAATGCTTACTGAAGGCATAGATGTCCCCGACATAAAAACAGCTATGATTACACGACAGACAACAAGTAACATTCTACTTACTCAAATGATTGGGCGCGCATTGCGTGGCGAGAAAACCGGTGGTGGTAAAGATAAGAATAGTGCAAACATCGTATTTTTCTATGATAAGTGGAGACGGCTGCTACCTTGGGCAAATGTAGTTGGAGGCATAGAATCCGGACGACCGGTCACGCAAGGAAGAAATCCAATGTCTTTAATTTCCATTCAGCTCATCAAACTGGCGACGTCAGATATTGAGTACAAAGGTTTTGAAAATGTACCTTTCATCACATTCATACCCGTTGGCTTTCTGGGATGTGAGTATACGATTGCCATTGAAGAAGCCTCAATTGAGGAACTGATTTCTTTTTCTGAAAATGTTGTTGTATACGAGTTTAGCAAAGACAAATATTACAACTTGATTGATTTCCTTATGACTCAGGAATTAACTGCATATGCAGCTGAAAACGTCTCAGTTGACGAAGTCTGTGAAAAGGCAAAGGCATTGGCGGAGCAGTTTTTTGACAATCAGAATGATGACTTTGATGGCATGCTCATCGAAAATATTGGAAACATCATCCGCCATATTGCACAGAATGATACAAGGCCCGTATTTATTGACTTCCATGACCGTGATAAATACGATATGGACATACTGGCAAGGGAACTGCTTTACACGCTTCCCCTTGAAGCAAATGTTATTTTGAGAAACAAATTCAACGATGCAGGGTTGCTATGGGGCTTTCTGTATAAAAACTACAGTTACTTTAGAGATGCATATAATAGAGCGCAAAGCTATATTGTTGATGGTGTCAATGTCCAAACACAAGTGGATGAGGCCACTGTTCCTTCCGATATTTTGGATGACGATAGAAAACGTCAAGTTTATGCCAGGGATAGTTATACATGTCTTTGCTGTGGTAAATCTCAACGAAAGGGCGTAGTTTTAAACGTTGATCACATTATTCCGGTTTCAATGGGAGGCTCAAACGCGGTCTCGAATCTGCAAACGCTTTGTAAACAGTGTAATGCACAAAAAGGCGTAAACGAAATTGATTATCGGGTGAACATCACCCCGCTTCGCGAACCCAAAAAAGTTTTGAACTTGTTTAATAGCGTGATAAGTGATAGTGAGGAAAATGCGGTTGCACGGATTGTAAACGAATTCTACCATTGCAAGGCATTGTGTGAGTTGCATTATCATAAGCGGAGGAATGGACAGTATTATTCGACATGGGAAATTGTCCTGTATGCCGGAAATCAACCGGAATGGTTGTTATCACACCAGCTAGAGTTGTTGATGTATGTGAAACGACAACTAGGATGCGAGCATGTGATTAAAGTAGAGATTAAGAATTAGTCTTAATAAAAAATTGATAAATTTCTTACTTGGCAACCATTTTGGAGAAAGATGTAATGCGTCATGAAAAGCTGCTTGGGCGTTCATGCATAATAGATCAGGACAGGGGAATTTGATGTGCAAAATCGTTATTCAGGTGATATTGGGGACTTTGGAAAACTTGGTTTACTAAGATGGGTGGGAAGATGTGG
>CAYGHY010000119.1:0-8866 GCA_964349435.1 uncultured Oscillospiraceae bacterium | reverse complement strand
CCGTCGAAGGGAACCATAGGGTTCCATAGCGAACAAGAAAATTCGCTTATGTTTACGTTATGAGCGAATTTTCTTGAAGCACCTTGTGGAACACATCTCTCAAGGTGCTTTTTCAATTCTGCAGTTCGGCTCTCAGTAAATAATACTTTGGCAAATCCGCCTTGCGAGGTGATGCAGTTATGAAATGGTGCTGGAACCTTATAGCAAATTCTACGTCAGAAGCATTAACACATTTATTTACCCTGAGATTAGAACAACCCATTGAAAGAGGAGGTAACTTGTTATGAGGAAGATTGTAAAATCGGTGGGAATTTTTGCTGTTGTTGCATTAATACTCTCATTTGTTCCTTTTGCGGCAGATTCTAAAAATACGGCAATGGATAACCTGGTCGCTATCAGCAGCAATTCGGGAAGCAGAACCGGCAGCAACGGCAGCAATACGGAAAGCAAGAATAATAAACTAAAGGACGCCATAATTTTGTATATCGGAAGCCCTGTTGCATATGTAAATGGTGCTGAAAGGCGGATAGACCCTTCCAGCATTGAGGTTGCCCCTGTTATAATTGACAATGCAGAAATGGTACCTGTAAGATTTATTGCGGAAAGCCTGGGGGGCACAGTCCGATGGAGCCAGAATAACCTCACCGCCAGCGTCATTCTGGGTAATAATAGTTATAAGTTTACACAGGGCAGCAATACAATAGTGGCCGGCAACATGAGGTATTCTTTGGGTAGTGCTGTACGGGCCTACAAGGGAAGGACTTTCGTTCCTCTGGACAAATTTGTGAATATCCTTGGTAAAACGGCTTTCTATCACCGTGGACTTATTATTATAAGTAATAAAAAGAATATATTAGACCCGATTAAAGACAAGGCGTTAATAAGTGAATGGATCGCAAAACTAAGCTATCTTCCCATAGTAGGTTCTCGCGAAAAACTAATGAGCTTGCTTGAAGAAGGACAAAAAAACGGTGCTCATCGTTATGGTGGAATGTTAAAGGGTTCCCTTGCTACAGACACAAGTATTGCTCAGAATTCTAAAATGGCGGAAAACAAGTCGATGAATTCCGCTGCAATGGCTCCGGAAGCAGCCGCAGGAAATGAATCAAGCCCGGGAGAGTATTCAACCACCAATGTCCAGGTGGAGGGCGTGGATGAGGGAGACATTGTAAAGACCGATGGCAGTTTCATTTATCAGGTTAACAAAAATAGAGTGGTTATCACAAAGGTTGATTCTCCTAACAGCATGAAGATTATTGGCACTTTAAGCTTCGCTGAAAAAAACCTGAGTCCGCTGGAGCTTTACCTGCATGGTCAGAAACTGATTGTCATAGGCTCCTCAAGAGCGTATATTCCAATATATAAAAATGAAAACGGTATCCGGACTGAAATATACCCCTTGCCGCGTTTTTCGCAAAACAGTGTTAAGGCGCTGATATATGATATGTCCAGCAAAGAGAATATTAAGCTGCTTCGGGAGGTGGAACTGGAGGGGAGCTACATATCTTCCAGAAAGGTTGGTTCGGCACTATATCTTGTCGCAAACGATTATTTAGACTACTACCGCATTCAAAATAGTGAAATGAATATAACGCCATCCTACCGTGACACCATGGGAAAGGATGGCTATATAAACATTGGTTATAATTCCATTCGGTATTTCCCCGGTCTTGTTGAGCCGAATTTCATGATTGTTGCAGGGGTGAACATTGATGGGAAAGAGTCTGCAGATGTTTCCACATATCTGGGGGCAGGGCAGAACATTTACGCATCCGTTGAAAACCTGTACGTAGCAGTTACAAGCTATTCAGGGGCTTCTGCAAAGAATGCTTATGAAGAAAACACTCAGGTGTATAAATTCGGCATGAAGGATGCACGACTGACTTACCTGTGCAAGGGTGAGGTTCCCGGTGTTATCCTGAACCAGTTCTCCATGGACGAACACAGTAATAATTTCCGCATTGCAACTACAAAGGGCGACATATGGGCGACTGATGAGAGAATTTCAAAGAATTGTCTGTACATACTTGACAATATGCTCACCATCACAGGAAGGATAGAAGATATGGCGCCGGGTGAAAAGATCTACTCGGTACGATTTATGGGAGACAGGGCTTATGTGGTGACATTTAAAACCGTCGACCCGTTGTTTGTTATTGATCTCAAGAATCCGATAAAGCCCGCTATACTAGGAGTTTTGAAGATACCGGGATACAGCGATTATTTGCACCCGTATGACAATAACCATATTATCGGCTTTGGTAAAGACGCCGTAGAAATTAAGGGGCAGGCTTATTATCAGGGGATGAAGATTGCGCTTTTTGATGTGACAAATGTAAGCAAGCCCATACAGAAGTTCTCTGAAATGATAGGGGACAGGGGTACAGACTCTGAGCTGCTAAGAAACCACAAAGCATTGCTGTTTTCGAAAGAGAAAAACCTGTTGGCTTTCCCGGTGACATTGATGGAGGTCAAGAACAGTGACCGGAAATTGACGGCGGAATCTATTCAGTATGGAGAGTTTACCTTCCAGGGAGCTTTAGTGTATCATTTGGATCCTGTAAACGGATTCAGGCTAAAGGGAAGGATAACCCACCTTTCGGACGAGGACCGATTAAAAGCCGGAAACAGATGGTATAATAGCGACAAGAATGTCCAAAGGATCATGTATATAGGCAGCAACCTGTTTACACTGTCCAACAATATGATTAAAGCGAATGCGATTGAGGATCTGAAGGAGAAAGGCAGCGTTGTGATACCATAAAACTTGTACTGCATCTTGATTGTATTGCGCATACAGTATATACTTATTATGGTATTCTTGGCGGGAGTGTATACAATCGTGCAGAAAAAGCTAGATCCAGGAAAAACGGTTTTAGTGATTATTATACTCAATCTTACCCAGATTGCGCTGATAGCCGCCGTTTTGTTTTATCTTATGGAAATGGGAGGCGGTCTTAGTGCCCTCTCAAACAGCTGGATTATCATGCTCCTGTCTGTATTACTTGCAGCCGTTGTTATCAACAGTCTGACTGCATTCAGGAACAGAGCCGTCCTGCTGCGCACCGGACACCAGTTTGAGCTGCTGCAGGACACATTATCAAAGCTGGAAAGTCTTAATTCTACCTTAAGAGCTCAGAGGCACGATTTTATGAACCATCTGCAGGTGGTCTACTCTCTCATTGAAATGGATGAGCACAAAGCCGCAGGTGAGTATATAGAAAAGGTATATAGCGATATACAAAAAGTAAGCAGAATAATGAAAACCTCAAATGCCGCTGTAAATGCGCTGCTACAGGCAAAACTGCTGACTTGTGAAAAGCTCGGGATTGAAGTCGAACTGAATGTAGCGACCCAGATGAAAGATATGACAATTCCATCCTGGGAGTTTTGCAGAGTTCTGGGGAACCTGCTGGACAATGCCATTTATGTACTTCAGGAAAAAAACAACGATAAGCGTCTGAGGGTTGATTTGCAGGAAGACTTGAAATACTACTATTTCAAAGTAGCCGACAACGGAATGCCCATTGCTGCACAACTGTATGACAAGGTTTTTGAACCCGGATTCACAACCAAGGGTGATAAAGGTGAGGGAATGGGACTGACCATCAGCAGAGACATCGTCGAGAATTACGGCGGTAGTATCGGAGTATCTTGTGATGACGAAACTACAACTTTTGAAGGGCGAATACCCAGGTAAAAAGGTATCATGCAAGTCAGTATAGCAGGGTGCAATCTATACAGTAAAATGTGTTTCAAAATAACCGGTGGACACTAAAAAAGACATTTCAGCATATGCAGCGTACAATTCACAGAATAGATATTCCATTGCAGCAGACCCGGCGTTATAATTGAAAATGAATAGGGAGGTGTTGAAAGTGGGTATTGCATTATTATTTGCCGGACTTGGCTGGGTTTCGTTACTTTGTCTTATTACGGGGCTTGTACTTGTTATTGTTGAAATGTTTATTCCGGGCTTTGGCGTACCTGGCATAACAGGGTTGATACTGCTGGTGATCGGGGTGGTGCTTTACGCAAAAAGCCCGCTCCAGGCCTTGATCATGGTTGTGATCATACTGGCAATTCTTGGTGTGGCGCTTACTCTTGTGCTGCAGTCGGCATCAAAGGGGCATCTGTCCAGACATCTGGTATTACAGGAAAGATTGGAGGACGATGTAAGATTCTCGGCTGCGGATGATCTGAATTATTTTGTAGGCAACGAGGGTATAACCCTTACGGTTTTAAGACCTTCAGGAACAGCGAATTTTGACGGTGTAAAGCTGGATGTTGTCTCAGATGGCGAATTCATACCAAAGCAATCTACAGTTATAATTACTAAAATTGAGGGACATAGAATCGTTGTCAAACAAAAAGCTTTAGCATAAGCTTAAAATATTTAAAACGAAGGGAGTTAAATAAAATGGAGATTTTTTTTCTTATGATGGTTATAATTGCAGTTGTAGTTTTCCTGAGCTTATTCTTCTCTTTTGTTCCCGTCGGGCTGTGGATATCGGCACTTGCTGCCGGTGTTCGGGTAGGTATCTTCACCTTGGTAGGCATGCGGCTCAGAAGAGTCAGCCCTATCAAAATTATTTTGCCGTTGATAAAAGCATCTAAGGCCGGTCTAGAAGTTAATGTTAACCAATTGGAGGCCCACCTTCTGGCCGGAGGAAATGTCGACAGAGTAGTAAACGCACTTATTGCAGCGCATAGAGCCGAAATGAACCTTCTGTTTATAAGAGCCGCAGCTATCGATCTGGCAGGCAGGGATGTGCTCGAGGCGGTGAAGATGAGCGTAAACCCCAAAGTGATTGAAACCCCCAATATTTCGGCAGTGGCCAAAGATGGAATTGAACTTCTGGTAAAAGCAAGGGTTACAGTAAGAGCCAATCTCGACAGGCTGATAGGCGGAGCCGGAGAAGCGACTATTATTGCCAGGGTCGGAGAAGGGATTGTTTCAACAGTTGGCAGCTCGTTATCACATAAGGAGGTAATTGAAAAACCGGACTCAATCTCCCAGACGGTATTGAACAAAGGTCTTGACGCAGGAACAGCTTTTGAAATATTGTCCATAGACATAGCGGATGTCGATGTTGGCAGGAATATTGGCGCCCAACTTCAGACTTTACAGGCAGAGGCGGATAAGAATATTGCTCAGGCAAAGGCCGAAGAAAGGCGCGCTATGGCTGTTGCGAAGGAACAGGAGATGAAGGCTCTGGTGCAGGAAATGCGTGCCAGGGTTGTGGAGTCTGAGGCCGAGGTGCCAAAAGCTATGGCCGTTGCTCTCAGCAGCGGAAAACTGGGCGTAATGGATTATTATGGAATGCAGAACGTTATTGCGGATACCCAGATGAGAGACTCCATTTCAAAAATTAACAAACCGGATGTTATAGATAGCATAGAAAAAAGGAAGTGAGCATTATATCGGCAAGGATTATCCGGCAGGTTTTCGCCGTAGCACTAAGACGTGCTATGTATGGAGTCACATAGGGCATAGCTGGAAAGGATTCAATTATGCGAAATTATAATGAATTGTTTGAAAATATTTTAGATGGAATTGATACAAGCAGGGGCAATATGAATAAAACATTGAAACCTGCCACCAGGTATTACCCTGTAGAATATACTGCAAAACCGACAATGCGGATGAAGGAAAATACCGCTTTTGAAAGTATTGAGCAGCAATGGCAGTCCGACAAAGAAGCAGGTGCTTCGGATGTTGATATGGCAGCCGATACACTTGGCAAGACAGGGGAGGTTAATGCGGGCGGCGCAGGCGGAGCAGGCAGGGCAGGGTCAGTTCAAGCGGGCGGCGCAGGCGGAGCAGGCAGGGCAGGGTCAGTTCAAGCGGGCGGCGCGGGTGGAGCAGGCAGGGCTTATATATCTGCCGAAGCACAGGCGCAGAGCTGTGGGTTACATGAATCCTGTGCGGATGATACCGACTTCAGGCTTGATTTTACAGATAAAAATCTTTTAAATGGTATTATTCTCACTGAAGTGCTGGGGAAGCCGAAATATTTCAGAAAAGGCCGGTGGTCATAATTGAGCATCAGAGTACTGATAGCAGATGACGACATGGGAATGCGGCTGGTTCTGAAAAAAGCCATAGAAAAATCGGGTGAATTTGCAATAGTAGGTGAAGCGGAGGACGGCAATGCCGCTCTCCGCCTTTTTGACAAGCTACGCCCTGATGTAGTGTTTTTGGATATTGAGATGCCGCTTGTCAGCGGAGTTGAGTGTGCAAAAAAAATAGCGGATGTCAATCCAAAAGCTATCATCATTTTTGCAACGGCTCATGAGGAGTATATGTCGGCTGCTTTTGAAGTCTATGCCTTTGATTATCTTATAAAGCCCTTCAAGATGAATCGCCTGAATCAAACTCTGGAGCGCATCAAAAGCGTAGGAGTTGTTAAGCCCGATACCGTCGCAAACAAGTCTTCAGGCCTTGCAGGTACGCTCGAAAAGCTAATAATACGCAACAGAGACGGTATAAGCCTGGTGGACATGGAGGACATTATTTTGGTGCAGCGTGAAGACAGAAACACTGTGATCTATACGCTGCAGGATCGGTTTACCACCTCTGAGAGTCTCAGCGAGCTTGAAGATAAGCTCGGCAGAGACTTATTTTTCAGATGCCACAAATCTTACATTATTAACCTCAATGCTGTCAGCAAAATCTATCCTTATGGTCGCTGGACCTACATTGTGAAGCTAAAAGGCACCGATAAGGATGCGCTGCTGACCCATGAAAAATATGAGGAACTGGAAAAGGTATTCGAATAAAAAGCTCTATCTTACACATACAGCTTATATGGGCTCGGGTTTGAACACTAATACAGCCAGAGGAGGCATTTGTAGGCTTAAGGAATAGAACCACTGTTTATATTCCACACGCTCGGCGGCAAGACCACCGAGATTTCCCACATTACTGCCCCCGTATATTTCCGAATCGCTGTTTAGCACCTCTCTATAAAAGGCATCAAAGGGTACACCGATCCGGTAGTTATTGTGAACCGCCGGTGTAAAGTTGCAAACGAACAGCAGCATATCTTTGGGATGACTGCCCTTTCGCAGGAAGGATACAATACTGTGGTCACTGTCACTGCAGTCCAGCCATTCAAAACCGTCATAACTGAAGTCCACTTCATAGAGCGCTTTTTCAGAGGCGTACAGCTTGTTCAGGTCACGTACGAAACATCTCAGCTTGCTATGCATCTCGTAACTTAGAAGATTCCAGTCCAAACCCTGCTTAAAATTCCATTCAATAAACTGACCGAATTCACCGCCCATAAATAACAGCTTTTTGCCTGGATGGCCGTACATAAAGCCATAAGTAACCCTGAGGCCGGCGAATTTTTGCCAATAATCGCCCGGCATTTTTTCAATCATCGAGCGTTTGCCATGGACAACCTCATCATGTGATAAGACCAGCACATAATTTTCCGACATGGCATACATAATGGAAAAAGTGATGCTGTTGTGGTAATGTTTGCGGTATGCCGGATCCATGCAGACATACTTCAAATAATCATTCATCCAGCCCATATTCCATTTATAGGTGAAGCCAAGGCCTCCGGTATGCGGGGGTTTGGTCATCATAGGCCAGGAGGTGGATTCCTCAGCTATCATCATAATTCCCGGGAAATAACCATATATGGTCGAGTTCAACTGCTTAAGAAAATCTGCTGCGCTGATATTCTGATTACCGCCCCATTTATTCGGTATCCACTCGTCCTTATTTCTGCCATAGTCCAGATAGAGCATGGATGCCACCGCATCTACTCTTATGCCATCTATATGGTATTTTTCAAACCAGAATAATGCGTTGGAAATAAGAAAATTCCTGACCTCATGGCGGTTATAGTTGAATACCAGAGTCCCCCAGTCAGGGTGTTCCCCCTGGCGTGGATCTTGATGTTCGTAAAGGGAAGTACCATCAAACTTTGCTAGACCATGCCCATCCTTTGGAAAATGTGCCGGTACCCAGTCCATAATGACGCCAAGACCGTTCATATGGCATTCGTCCACCAGATACATGAAGTCCTCCGGCAGGCCAAACCTGCTTGTAACCGAATAGTAGCCGGTTACCTGATAGCCCCAGGAGTCATCCAGCGGATGCTCGGCAACAGGAAGCAATTCTATATGGGTATAACCCATATCCGCAGCATATGCTATAAGTCTTTCTGCGTACTCTCTATAGGAAAGAAAACTATTGCAGCCATCACCTGACCGCGCCCAGGAGCCAAGATGAACCTCATAAATTGAGACGGGACGTCCAAAGGCATTTCCACCTGCATCCCTTTGTCGAATCCATTCCTCATCCCGCCATTCATAGCCCTCCAGATCATGAACAATTGAAGCGGTGCCAGGGCGCAACTCGCTATAAAAAGCATAAGGGTCAGACTTTAGAAGAAGCTCGCCGGTTTGAGTTTTTATTTCGTATTTGTACATTTCACCGGAATAAATTTCTGGAATAAACAGCTCCCAAACGCCAGAGTTTGCAAGAAGGTGCATCGGATGACTTCTGCCGTCCCAACAACAAAAACTGCCCACCACGCTGACACTTACGGCGGAAGGCGCCCAAACTGCAAAATAGGTTCCCCTCCGACCGTTCAGAGTTATCAGATGCGCACCGAGTTTTTCAAAGATTCTATGGTGATTGCCTTCATTATAAAGGTGCAGGTCATAATCTGTAAGGATATGGGAAATGAAATTGCTTTTTCTCAGGTTCGTGTCCATATTGGGCTCCCCCCTAAGTGTTTCTATACCTATTATACAGCTTATTCATACCAATGCAATTAATTCTTTAGTTCCAGCTTTGAAGAGCGAGCTAGAATGATAGAGTAATCAAGAGCTACAAGGCGTG